>CAITEL010000332.1 GCA_903891375.1 uncultured Neisseriaceae bacterium | reverse complement strand
GTCTAGAAAAAGGAAAGCGTATTGAAAAATTAGAAATAGCTCGTAAATTAAAAAATAAAGGTTATTCTGCAGAAGATATTATCGCCATTACTGAGTTAAGCATTGAAGAAATAAAATCTCTTTAAAGGCGTATAAAATGTACGAAATTAATATGGGTAAAGATTTTCAACAACAAAATATACACAGAAATAGGAGCAATTATAAAATGAACATTTTTAAAGTTAAATTTAATTCAAGAAGAATATATAAAAATATAGTCACTATTATACTTGGTTGTATGTTAATTCCATCATCATTTGCAAACTCAATTCTGTTAAATCAGAATGATAAAATTAAAATACAAAAATATAGACAAGCCAACGCTATACCTGGTATAGCAATATACGTTTACAAGGATGGAAAAGAGCAAGAGTATTTATATGGATATAGTAGTCTTAAAAATAAAACTTTAGTGACTGACAAAACGTTGTTTGAGTTGGGTTCCATAACGAAAACTTTTACTGGATTAGTCCTTGCGAAATTAATTACAACCCATAGAGTAAATTTAGATGATAAAATCATAATAAAGAGTAATCCAAGTTTTCGAGATATAACATTGTTACAATTAGCTACACATAGTTCAGGTTTGCCATTTAATGTAGCGAATTTGCCATATAATTGCCCAAATACCACTAAGTATCAAGGTCTATTGACAAATTTTCTACAAAAAGATCACCCATTGTTTAAACCACAAAGTAAATTCCTTTATTCAAATATAGGGTTTAGTTTATTGGGTAAAGACTTATCGAACCGAGAACATCAAACATACGAACACTTGGTGCAAAACAACGTGCTTTCCCCATTAAACATGAATCAAACTGTTTTAACAGTTGATGGTGGTGAATATAAATCATATGCTAATGGATATACTGCTACAGGTAAACCCGCACGAACTTCAGAAGAGGGGTTATTAGGTGCTTCATGGGCAATGAAATCTACGTTATTAGATATGAAGTTATATCTCAAAGCTATGTTAACATTAGATAATACACCAACTAGTTTATTATCAGCAATTAAAACCGCCCAAACAGGCTATATACAATTAAATATCGAGTCAAGTTACCCTCATCAACTTGGACTAGGTTGGTCAATTGTGCCTCTTGAAGCAATAAATGAAAAAGAATTATTAGTTCAGCCAAGTCAACCTAAAAACAAGATTAAAGCGCATACTCCAGTAACAGTCACAACTATTGCAAATCCTAAATATACTGAGAATGCTTTAATTGAAAAAGATGGGGCAACTGATGGATTTCGGGCATATATAGGAATGATTCCAAGTAAAAAAATTGGGGTAGTAATATTAATTAATAAATTTACGCCTAGCTATAACAACTGGAAGCAATTTGGTCGAGGTTTAATAATTAATAATGATTGATAAACCACAAATGAAAATTAGAGTTAGTTTATATTTATATTTTTTTAAGAAAGAAGCACAGTGAACAAAGTAAATACACGCATAAAAGAATCGAATTCTCAATTTAAACGAGCTTTAGAGAAAAATGGTTCGCCAGCTCCGATCTTTGATACTGATGATGACAGAAGTTACTTTCTTACTACATTAAAAATTCACCCACACTTCGTAACTCATGGTGCTGATCATGGTGCTGATTCTTATATCTATATGAGCAGTATCGAGATAAAAATATTAAATGAATTGTCAAAAAATGAAACTTTATCTAAAACTGAGATATTAAATGTCTTAAATTTTGCTAAACACACCAAAACCACAAAAACTGCGTTTAATAAATTGCTTGAACAAAATTTAATACAATATACTTTACCAAATAAACCTCAAAGTAAAAAACAACGTTATCAAATAACGAATAAAGGAATATCACTACTTACCTTAACATTAAAGGAACAACATAAATGATACATACACAAGCATATAAAAAACTACAAGAACACTTTACGCAAAGCCATAAAACCACGTTATTAGACATGTTCAATACCGATAACACACGAGTTAATAAATTTAATTTATCTCTTGACGGTTTATATTTTGATTTCTCAAAAAATAACATCACTGAAGAAACATTATCGTTACTGATACAATTAGCACATGAGTCAGGTTTAACCGAAAAAATCTCAGCAATGTTTAACGGTGATAAGATAAACAATACAGAAAATAGAGCTGTATTGCATACTGCTTTAAGATCACCTAACAAGCAGGTTATACTTGATGGTGTTAATGTTTGCACTGAAATCCAATTGGTTTTAAATAAAATGAAGCTATTTAGTGAAAAGCTCCATACAGGTCAACATAAGGGATATACAGGTAAACCAATTACAGATATTATAAATATTGGTATTGGCGGTTCAGATTTAGGACCAGTTCTAGTTACCCAAGCATTAAAGCCGTATAGAAAAAATAACTTAAATGTACATTTTATTTCGAGTATTGATGGTTATCAGCTTTTGGATACGTTATCAAATTTGAATCCTGCCACGACATTATTTATTGTTGCATCTAAAACATTTACAACACAAGAAACCATAACCAATGCACTTACGACACGCAAGTGGTTTCTAGATAAGGTAAAAGATACTAGATATATAAAACAGCATTTTGTGGCAGTGTCAACTAATACTCGTGCGGTAACAGAGTTTGGTATTGATCCAGAGAATATGTTTGAATTTTGGGATTTTGTAGGTGGACGTTATAGTTTGTGGTCAGCGATTGGTTTATCAATTATTTTATATATTGGTTTTGATAATTTTAACAAGTTATTAGCTGGTGCCCATAGTGTAGATGAGCATTTTCGAGAAACTAAAGATTTACATAAAAATATCCCCGTTATTTTAGGTTTATTAAGTGTGTGGTATGCTAATTTTTATAATTATGCAACACAAATAATCTCCCCATATAATACGAGACTAACAAGATTCCCTGCTTATGTACAACAATTAGCTATGGAAAGTAATGGCAAATCGGTAAATAAAAATGGTGAACTATTATCGTATAAAACTTGCCCAGTAATTTGGGGTGATAGTGGTATAAATGGTCAACATGCGTATTATCAATTATTACATCAAGGTACTTCAATTTATCCGATGGATATAATTTATGCGTTATCGGATGAATTTAGTATAAAAGAGCATAATGATATTTTAGTAGCTAATGCAATTGCTCAGGCAGAAGCATTTATGCGTGGTAAGTCATATGAAACAGCTAAACAAGAATTATTAAAAACTGGTGTTGAACCGCATCAAGCTACAGAGATAGCCAAACATAAAGTATTTACAGGAAACAGACCAACTAATACCATTACTTTAAACGAAATATCTCCATATTCGCTAGGTATGCTAATTGCTATTTATGAACATAAAACCTTTACTGAGGGGGTTATATGGCAAATAAACTCGTTTGACCAAATGGGCGTTGAATTAGGTAAGCAATTAGCCAAGACAATTTACAATGACATTAGTAGTAAAAAAATATCAGCACATGATAATTCAACCACTCAGTTAATTAATAATTATACTCGAATTGATTAAGAGAGAACCATGGAGGCACCAAGTAATGCTAATGATAAGTAGAGTAGCTTAAGCCCCAGCAATAAAAATGTGTAATTTGAATGTGAATGAGTAAATCTCATTTGTATAAACTACTACTATACTCGAACAAATTCAAGATCCAAGGAGGCGCCAAGCGACGCCACCTACAGGTAGTAGGCAAGGAGCTTGGCAACAAACTTGGAACTTGAATATGAATGAGTATATAAGTGAACTACTTGCATACGTCATCATATCTAATTATGATTAAAGAATTAATGCATATGAATATTTCATATAACTAGCCAATTACTCATAATCCTAAAAAAAGCAGTTGACAATAAAATCCTAAAATCGAGTTTTTAAGCATCAACTTTTTAAAAATTTTCGCCAATATATCATTAATGTTAACGATTATGTTACACAAATAGGAG
>CAITEL010000331.1 GCA_903891375.1 uncultured Neisseriaceae bacterium | reverse complement strand
CCTCCTTGCTGATGAGCCAACCGCTAATCTAGATCGGGATAATGCCTTACGAATTCTTGAATTATTAAAAGTATTTCATAAATCTGGTGTCACTATTGTGATTTCAGCTCATGATGAATCAATTCTTAGTGATTATGCTAAACGTATCATTCGTATCGAAACTGGACAATTGAGAGGTTAATATTTATATGAGATTTTTACAACTACACGGAAGAAGCATCATAACTGCAATTAGGCGCATGATTAAAAACCCATTAGAACATCTATTAAATATAGTAGTTATTTCACTCATTGCTACAATATTAGGTGGAATTATGGTAATTATCCACACCAATAATCAATGGCAAAAAAACAACATAACATTTCCACAAATAATGGTATACCTAACTGAAAGCGCAACGAGTAAAGATGTTTCCAAACTCGAGATTTACCTTAATAATTTTAACCAAAACACCATTAAAAATTATCAATATATAAGTAAAGAACAAGGTTTACAAGAGTTACAAAATGATAATCAATTAAAAGATATTGCCTCCGATGTGGTATCCTCAAACAATAATCCATTACCCAATATTTTGATTATCAACACCCTAAGCTCTAATATTAAAGTATTGGACTCACTAACTACACGTATATCTAAACTGCCATTTGTTACATCAGTGCAAATGGATGAAAAATATGCAATGAAAATTAGCAATTTATTAAATTTTATTCGAAATATCTCTACATTATTATTAGGATTTTTCTGTATCAGCTTATTCTTGATAATATACAATTTAATTCGGCTACAAATGCTACAACATAGTGATGAAATAACCGTGTCACGTTTGATTGGCGCATCAGATATCTACATTATGCGACCATTAGCATATTATGCGGTTATTCAAATAATTATCGGTACATTTATTGCTTTTTTCGTGGTTAACGAATTTGTTAGTTATATTAACTTACTATTTACTGAAATGAATAATTTATTTGAAAAATCATTTTCTTTAAATAAACTTTCCATACATCAATTTTGGCAACTCCTCCTGACTTTAAGTGTATTTACTTTATTTGCAGTGTTTGTTGCAGTTAAAACAATTTTTCGTAAAAATTATACACAGTAGTAACAATATGATAACAACTTATACCAATCTATCGGATTTTGATTATTTGCTCCCAGAAAAATTAATCGCTAAAGAACCAACTATATCTAGAGATACTAGCCGATTGCTAATATACCAGCCAAATATTAATAGCAATTGTATTGGAATATTTAAAGATTTACATTTCCACAATATAATTGATTTCATTAAGCCTCATGACTTATTAGTGTTTAATAACTCGAAAGTAATTAAAGCCAGATTATTTGGCAATAAAATAACTGGTGGTAAAATAGAAATTTTAGTAGAACGTATTTTAAATAAAAACATTTTCACCTGCCACATCCGTTCTAATAAAACAATTCCTGTTGGGTTACTTATTTGTTTACCACATGAGTTAAAAATAAAAGTTATAAAAAAAGTAGATGGCTTATTTGCCGTTGAAACACAAAGCGAAGTCGATTTATTTGAGTACTTCGAAGAAAATGGTTGTATTCCGCTTCCACCATATATCAACAGGCACTCAAATAAAATAGACGAAACACGCTACCAAACTGTCTACGCTAAAGATTATGGCTCAGTAGCGGCCCCTACCGCAGGACTACACTTTACTCAACAGCTACTTGATCAAATTGAAAATAAAGGTGCCAAACTCGCATATGTAACTTTACATGTTGGTTCAGGAACTTTCAAACCAGTCAGTGTTGAAAATATAAATGAACATAAAATGCATAGTGAGGTCTACCACATACCACAAGAAACAATCGATTTAATTAAACAAAGTAAACAAAATGGCGGGCGAATTATTGCTGTTGGTACTACAAGTTTACGCACATTAGAAACCTGTGCGCAAAATAATTTTAAGGTAAATTATGGTGAGACCGATATTTTTATTACTCCTGGGTATAAATTTAAAATAGTAGATAAGTTAATCACAAACTTTCATTTGCCTAAATCTACATTACTTATGCTCGTATCCGCATTTGCTGGATATGATGAAATTAAAACTATATACCAACACGCTATTACTAATGAGTATCGTTTCTTTAGTTATGGTGATGCCCTATTACTAACCCGTAAGGATTAAACCCATGCAAAAAAACAATGATAACACTACCCATTTTGGATTTAAAAATGTAAACAAAAATGACAAAGCAAATTTAGTAGCTAATGTTTTCCACTCAGTAGCTAAAAATTATGACATCATGAATGATGTCATGTCAATGGGACTACACCGAATTTGGAAAAAATTCACCTTCTTTACTGCCGAAATAAAAGCAGGAGCAAAAATTTTAGATATAGCTGGTGGCACTGGTGATATGACGTTAGGCTTTAAGAAAATAGTAGGCGAATCTGGTGAAGTATGGCATACGGACATAAACTCCTCAATGCTAAAAGAAGGACGTAACCGACTCATAAATAAAGGTATCATCACGCCACAATGTTTGTGCGATGCTGAAAAATTGCCTTTTAATGATAATTATTTTGATGGCGTATGTGTGTCATTTGGCCTAAGAAATATGACACATAAAGAAGAAGCCCTTAAAGAAATGTACCGAGTACTAAAACCAAGTGGGATATTATTTATATTAGAATTTTCTAAAGTAAGTAAA
Organism: uncultured Neisseriaceae bacterium; assembly: GCA_903891375.1. GTDB lineage: Bacteria > Pseudomonadota > Gammaproteobacteria > Burkholderiales > UBA11063 > Aquella. Next base: position 3,764 of record CAITEL010000331.1, on the reverse strand, counting down.
CCGTTATCCAAACTCTATGATTTCTATTCTTTTAAAATGTTACCCCTCATGGGAAAATTCATTGCCAATGACGAAGAAAGCTACCGTTATTTAGCCGAATCGATTCGAATGCACCCTGACCAAGAAACTTTAAAACAAATGATGTTAGATGCTGGATTTGCTAAAGTTAAATACAACAATCTAACCTTCGGGGTAACCGCACTACATAAAGGTTATAAAGTATAAATAACATGCAAACCATTAGCCAAGAATTAATAGACAACTTCTGGGAATCGCATGAACGGTTCCTCAAAGGAACATTAACCACTGAGACTCCCAACGTTGAAACTATTAAGTTATCCAAATTATGTCAATCTGATTTAGCCAGTGCATTTAATTTGTTTAAAAAAGTAGAAATGTCTGCTGTGAAATCTTTGATTCAGTATTCCGCTGGTGTTAAAGAATTACAACGATCTATTCAAACATGTATTATGTCATCTGGTAAAGTTTATATTATTGGTTGTGGGGCTAGTGCCAGGCTAGCGGTTCTACTCCGTAGACTATGGGAATATTATAACCATAATTCCGCTGGTATAGTGGTGAGTGTTAGTTCTGCTGGTGATACATCATTAATTAGATCCGTAGAACAATTTGAAGATTCAGCCGAATTTGGCGTTAAACAATTACAACAACAAAATTTTAATAAAAATGATCTATTGATTGGACTGAGCGCTAGTGGTGAATCGCCATTTATTTTAGCCGCAATTGAATATGCAAGTGTACATAGCAAGCATAATCCATGGTTAGTGTGTAATAACTCAATCCAAGATATCTTAATACGTAATCCGAAAAATGTAATTAGTAATAATAAAGTAAAATCACTTGCCCTTAATGTAGGAGAAATGGCTGTAACTGGTAGCACGAGACTACAAGCAACAACTTCCATGCAACTTGCTGTTGGTTTTGCCTTATGCATCAATAACATTGAGTTTGAAACATATATTAATAATATGGGTAGTGTACTTGATTGTTTAGAGTTAACGGAACTTAGTTACATTACCAAATATGAAAGTGAGATTATTGCAAATAACGAGTATATTTTATACCAAACAAATAATAATCTGCTTGGCCTTAGCATGCTTGCTGATATAACTGAACGAGCGCCCACCTTTAACATAATTCAATTTGAAAATTATTCGGATAATTTAGCGCCTCTTATACATAGTCCATTTTATTTATCTTTAACTCATGCAAACTCCATTAATGAAGCTTGGCAATATTTATTGGGGCAAGACCCGATCTGTCTTAATTGGAGAAATCTTAAACAAACTAGCACTCATTATATGAATGGCTTTGATTTATCTAATAATAGCCCTCGAATTAAAGCTACAAACCTGCCTAACACTCAACACAATGAATCATGGAAAATAGAAAATAATACACTAGGCATTAATCTACTTAACTATAAATGCGAATTTAACATTCCGCAGGATTATCTAAGTGCAACTATCGTATATAAATTATTACTCAATAGCCATTCCACCTTAATGTTTGGCCGCTTAGGCTACTATTCAGGTAATCTAATGCATTCTTTAACACCGAGTAATTACAAATTAATTGATAGAGCAATCCGCTACTGTATCTTTTTATTAGCACATGAACATAATATAGTAAACTTAAAATATAACAATGTAGCTAATATACTATTTGCTGAAATAACCAAATTGCAACCTAATCAATCTATCGTATTAAATGTGGTAAACCGTATAGTTAAGTCAATCTAAGATGAGCAATTAGTAACCATAAGCACCCCGTAAAATAGTTGCAACCAAAACATTATCTATCGACTTTCTTGATTTGTTACAGCTATACAATGAAACCTATGATATAATACTTAAATCATACTGTGGTAATTAGTTGCCAGACAATACATAAATTTATTTTTACAAAGGTTACACATTTATGTTACAAATACCAGAAAATAATCCAGCATTAAAATCATTCATCCACGTTGATGAAAATAGCCACTTCCCCATTCAGAATTTACCATTTGGAATATTTCATTTAACAAATGATACAACACCTCGAGTTGGCGTTGCAATCGGCGACATGGTCTTAGATTTAGCAGAGCTAGAAAGAATGGGGCATTTTGGCCCACTTTTAAAAAGTAATCCTATTTACAATAAAGCAACGCTTAATGATTTTATCTCACTTGGGCGTTTCGGCTGCAGTATTGCACGGGCTCAAATTAGCTCATTACTGCGTGATGACTGCCCAACCATACGTGACAATCCTGAACTACGAAAAGCCGTGTTACACCATAAAGATAACGTCGTTATGCTACTGCCTATTAATGTATCTGGCTATACTGATTTTTATTCATCGAAAGAACATGCAACTAATATTGGTATAATGTTTAGGGACAAAAATAACCCACTCTTACCAAACTGGCTACATATTCCAATTGGTTATGATGGTCGAGCTAGTTCCGTTGTCGTTAGTGGCACAAACTTTCACCGTCCTATGGGGCAAATTCGCCCAGGCAATGAAGGTAATCCAAGTTATAGTGAAACGAAACAATTGGATACTGAAGTCGAAGTGGCATTCATAGTTGGTAGACCTAATAATTTTGGCGAGCCAATTGATGTTAAAGATGCGCCAGAACATGTCTTTGGGGTAGTATTATTGTCTGACTGGAGCGCAAGAGATATCCAACGTTGGGAATATGTCCCACTTGGCCCTTTTTTAGGAAAGAATTTTTGTACGTCAATCTCCCCATGGGTTGTGACCTTGGATGCCCTTGAACCATTTCGACAAAATGGATGCGAACAGACACCAGAGCCATTAGCATATTTAAAATCTAGCCGTGACTTTGCCTATGATATTAACCTTGAGCTATCAATCAAAACCCAGCAAATGAATAAACCATACACTATAGCTAAAACTAATTATAATACCATCTACTGGGATTTCCCTCAACAACTCGCCCACCATACTATGGGTGGATGTAAAATGCAAACTGGCGACATATTTGCCTCTGGAACTATATCAGGAAGTAGCAAGGACTCATTCGGCAGTTTGGTAGAACTTACTTGGGGGGGGGACTGAAGCAATAAAGTTACCTACTGGTGAAACACGTACCTTTATTTGCGACAATGATACTGTTGGTATTACTGGTTGGTGTCAAGGTAGTGGGTATAGAGTTGGGTTTGGCGAAGTAGCTGCTACTATTTTACCAGCACATGATTCTACATTGTAATAATAGGCGATGCATTTAATACTGAACAGATTTAAATCGCAGGTTTGTGAGAATTCCACGTATACGTGGCAGTGCAGGTACTTACCTGTGTTTTGAATCTGTTCGAGTTATAACATTGTGGTTTACTCATTATTTGATTGCGTTTCAAACTTAAATGGGCGTTTCATTTTGGTTACAAAATTGACTTTTGCATAATACTTACTGTATAATTCGTGTTCGGCAATTATTTTAATTAGGGTATAGTGAACTGTGCAAGTTATTGAAAATTGGGCTAATTTTGATTTTAACAATCATGTGTTTTTTAACTCCCATAATCAGGTTAAGACTATAACCATCCCAATAATCAAACATTTTGGTCTAAACTTCTTCCAATACTATAAAGTTCTTAAAGATGGTTCAGATATTCTACTTACCACCTGCCCTAAATGGGCTAGGCATGTATACGAAAATAATTTGTATAAGCATAGCTTTTTTTTAACTAAACCATCTGGTTATTTTAAACATGAAATTTTTATTGCACGCAATT
>CAITEL010000330.1 GCA_903891375.1 uncultured Neisseriaceae bacterium | reverse complement strand
TTATTCTGACATGGATGATTATATTAGAACGACTGGAATAAATCCTGCAAAAAGAAACACTACTGGAAAAGGACTATCTGGTATTTCATCAAAATTATCAAACCTTAAAATTTCTGAACCAAAATCTAAACGTAAAAACATCACAATGTCAATGTAAAAATATTTACATAAATTATATTTTTTGAATCTAACACTAGATTTAAAAAATACATTTAAACAATTATAAACATATATAATATATAATGTGTGACAAACTAGTATTCGACCTTGCTCAGGAAGTAGAGGGAACACCTAACATCTTCGTCCGTAAAGACTGGATTAATATTCTGGATAATCAGAATCAAAACTATAGTAATAACCAATCTATTATTGATACTTCTCAGTTATCTAATAGTAATAAATATATGGGGTACAGAGAAGCGTACCTATCAATTCCAATGACAATGACTATTGGAACAACTGCATATGATGCGGGAACTGTTGTAGCAACTACAGCTGTTGGAGGGGCTATTATTGACCCATATTTAACACCAGCAGGACCTTTATATGCAACCAAATTCAATCCAGCTGATATGGCTGAAGGAGCTGATACCGCATACGGTCTTAAAAATTGGTTTGGAACAATTATCCATTCTATGACATTGGATTACAACGGGACCACAATCTGCCAACAAACTCCGTATTTAAACATGTGGAATTGCTTCAAGCTTCTTACAAGTCTTAGTTTAAGCGACCTTAAAACACAAGGAGATATTATTGGATTTTATCCTGACAATGCTTATACATGGGGTTATTATCCTGTAGTTAATGTACCTTCGATTAGTATTGGAACAGATCAAGCAGCTCCAAATGCAACAACACTTGCCGGTATGGGTGAATATCCAGCAGGAATGGGAACTTGTAATAATACTAACCGTTCTCTTAATGGTGTGGTTTCAGGTTCGTTTAATTCATATTTATCAATGGATGGAAATGATGGATATAGATCTCGACAATATATAACACAATTTAATCCTCTTGCTATGGCAGGACAATCTGGATATCTTGCAAGTGTAATTAATGTAGATGCATCAGGACTAGCTGTAGGTGCATCACCTGCGTCTTATGGTAATTTACTTTCTGGAGGAACACAAAATACACCATTTCTTGCATATGGAAATGTTAATGGTGTAGGTGCATCAGCATCATTAAATCTATTATGGAAATCATATATCTCTAAACCTGTAAACCAAGTTCTTACAACATATGTAGCTAATGTAGCACCAACACAACTATCTATGGGATATATTCAAACTAATATTGTAGCAACTGTTTACTTAAAACATCTTCATTCATTTTTTAATATGACTCCTCTATTAAAAGGTGTATTTATGAAATTAACATTAAATTTAAATAATACATCAACTACTTTAGTTACTTCTTCGTACCAACAAGGATCTGCGACTACCGTAGTCGCATTTAAGGGTGTACCTAAATTTATGCAAGTTTCATCTGTATCAAATCCATTAGGAGGAGTAAATCCATTAATGATTACAGCAGGAACTACGGATAATGGTGGTTCGGCATTGTTACCTCTAGCAACAGTTGGAGTACCTGCTTCAAATCCAACAATAGTCGCAGGAATAATTAAAACAACTTATCAATGTAATATTTCTGTTGGTGCTGTTGTTCTTGACCAAGTTCTTCGTGCAGGTGTCGGGTCTTCATCTTCTCCACTTTCCAACTCTATTTATTTATATGTTCCAGCATACACATTTGTTCCAGCATTTGAAGAGGCATATCTTTCAAGTCCTATTAAACAAATTAAATACACTGACATTTATCAATATCAAGTTATTGGAGTTTCTGCAGGAGGAGTATTTAATAACTTGGTTACAAATGGTATTGCAAACATTAAATCTGTATTACTTATTCCATTTTATTCTGGGACTGCTTCTGGTTCTACAACTATTACTTCATCTGGGATTAGTATTGGAACTAATACAGGTTTTACATCTGGTTATCCAGTTTTTCAATCACCATTTGACCCCGCTGGTTCTGGATGTACAAGCCCGTTGTGCCATATTACAAATTTCAATGTTCAAATATCCGGACAG
>CAITEL010000329.1 GCA_903891375.1 uncultured Neisseriaceae bacterium | reverse complement strand
TGAATTAAATGTAGGCAGTGTGTATTGGATATATATTGATTTTAGGGATTATGTGTATAAGGGAGTTAGTGGAGTATCAATGATATCACTCGTTCGAGCATTAGTACGAAGAGCTGAACCGCCTGTAAATCGTCGGTTGTTAGCAATTATGACTACACCTGTTGTTTAAAAAGTATGTTTTTTATTTTTCTAATATTATTAGAAAAATCTTTTATGATATAAATGAAAGGATCTGGTTTAAGAGATAAAGTTGAAATAAAAAGAACTATAAGTGTTGAAGGAATTGAGTCAGCATTACAATCCACAGAAGGTATGGATTTGGATGAGTTTCTAAAAAATACAGAACTCACATCAATGTTTAGACGAGCAGGACTGTATTTAATATCAGTAAAACTTAAAGCATTTGAAAATTATATAAAAATTGGATTATCATCTAACCTTGTTTCACGATTGATGGGACATCGAACTTCATTGTATCCGGTACATGCCCTGATAAGGGTTCATTGCCTTGCTATTAAAAGAGCAGATCTAAATCCAGAAGACAGCGGAGTAAAAAAAGTATCATTTATGTTTAAAGCTGAAAAAAGTGTTAAAAATTATCTCGAAAAAAAACAATTTGTTCCAAAAGGTGAATGGTACCAAGTCGCCGTACCGGAATTAATGCGGATTATGTTAAATCTACACTTTGGAGATAAAGTGGAAAAATTGCCCGCCGACGGGTTGAGTTGTTTGTTTTATATTTTTAATGAGCGGAATTGTTATGAAGTTAAAAAAGCGGTATGGAATGAAATTAAGGCGGAAGCATTAACCAGATCGGCACGGGTTGAAGCACGACAAACTATTAAAGAAGTTATCAGTAAAATTAAAATAAAAGGTAAATGGTGGTACGATGTTAGATACAAAAAGAAAAGGGGTGTATTTCGTGTATTGAAAGCAGAAGTACAGTTAAATGCCCCCGATCTATTAAGAACTTTTGAATTTAGTGAAACACATGAGAGTGATGATGATGATGAAGAAGTTGAAGATTAATATTTAAATTTTAATAGTTTTTGTTTGTGACCCGATAAGTATACCTGTTTTCTCAGATGCAAATAGTTGTCGTTTCCATACCGCTATGTCATTAAAAGAATATGTACGTTTTTCAATCAATTCTTCGTATACTCCAAAATTTAATAGTTTTTTAGGAACTCCCTTAAATCGCATCTTATGTTTTGTGGAACCCTTATCTTCGTATTTCAAGGCATAACATTTCTTCGCACAGAATATGCCTTGTGTGATTGTGTCTAATTCTATTTCCATATTTCCTAGTTCCTTACCGATCTTATAAGTTCCATATCCATGTTCTACTAATGTTATATCCTTGATTGAGCACATAATACTATCCGTCTCCATTGTATAAATATTTTCACGACCTACCATGTCCGCATATGTCATAATACATTCTCTCGCATATGCTAAAATAAATGTTCCAAATTGTAGTGGTGATTTTGATACATCGCTTTCTATTTTCGTGATAAATTGTCCATTCGTATAACAAATATTTGTAGATGAATTAAATAGATCATCCTCAATATCGTTTAAACTATCAAAGTTTTTAAATTCGTAGTTTTTAGATCTTTCCATCATCTTTC
>CAITEL010000328.1 GCA_903891375.1 uncultured Neisseriaceae bacterium | reverse complement strand
ATGAATTAATTAGACGTAACGAACATAAGTCGCCTACCAACTGGCAACAAATCCTAGATGATGGAATAAAACTTGCCAATAATAAAAAAGAAACTATTGCTACACGTAAAGCCTCACAAAATGCTATAGAGTATTACGCACAGTTTTTACCTGAAATGTTTGGTGGATCAGCGGATTTAACTGGATCAAACCTTACAAAATGGAAAGGAGCAATAACTTCTAGCCATAAAAACAGTTTTACTGGGAACTACATCAGCTATGGCGTGCGTGAATTTGGTATGTCAGCTATTCTCAATGGAATTTTTTTACACGGTGGTTTAAAACCTTTCGGTGGCACATTTTTAATGTTTTCTGAATATGCAAGAAATGCGTTACGAATGGCCAGTCTAATGAAAATAGCTCCAATATTTGTTTATACACATGATTCAATCGGCTTAGGTGAAGATGGGCCAACACATCAACCAGTAGAACAAATCGCAACTTTACGCTTAATACCAAATATGAATGTATGGCGACCATGTGATACTGTAGAGACTATGGTAGCTTGGGGAATGGCCTTAAATGAGTCCAATACACCATCAAGTTTAATATTTTCTCGACAAAATCTAAAATTTATTGAACGAGATGAAATTACTATTAAAAATATTAATCGTGGAGGTTACATCTTACAAAAAAATACAGACAACCCAGATATCTTAATAATTGCAACTGGCTCTGAAGTGGAACTAGCGCTGTCTGTTTATGAAACACTAATTAAAAATGGTTACACTGCGCAATTAGTTTCAATGCCGTCAACCTCAATTTTTGAGAAACAAGATCTAAAATATAAAAAAAAGGTTCTAAGCAATGCTAAATATAAAATAGCAATAGAAGCTGGCGTTTCCGATTCATGGTACAAATATATAGGTACTGATGGTCTAATTATTGGCATGGATACATTCGGTGAATCAGCAAACGCTCCTGATTTATTTGCACATTTTGGCTTTACTCTTGAACAAGTAGTAAATAAAATTAAAAAATTAATAAAAGAATAAAGGACCTCAAAATGTTTAAAAAGATCTTTGACTACTTCTCTAGCGATTTAGCTATTGATTTAGGAACTGCAAATACGCTTGTGTACGCCAAAGGAAAAGGAGTTATCCTAAATGAGCCATCTATGGTAGCTATTGGTGTCGACCGTAATGGCTTAAGTAAAAAAATTATTGCAGTGGGCCATGAAGCTAAAATGATGCTAGGTAAAACACCGGGGCAAATTGAAGTTATTCGCCCAATGAAAGATGGTGTGATTGCTGACTTTACCATAACTGAACAAATGATAAAATATTTCATTAAAAAAGTTGGCTCACAAAAGAAATTATTTTCTATTCCACCAACCATTGTAATTTGTGTTCCTTGTGGTTCAACTCAAGTAGAACGCCGAGCTATCAAGGACTCAGCACTAGCAGCTGGAGCTAGAAAGGTGGAATTAATTGAAGAGGCCATGGCTGCCGCTTTAGGTGCTAATTTACCCGTAGCTTCTGCTAATGCCTCTATGGTTGTAGATATTGGAGGTGGCACCACTGAAGTTGGAGTGATTTCTTTAGGTGGAATTGTATATGCTAATTCTATCAGAATAGCTGGTGACAGAATTGATGAAGTAATAAGTAACCATATTCGAGCTAAGCACGGATTATTGATTGGGGACACTACCGCCGAAGAGATAAAAAAACAAATTGGTTCAGCACACCCTGATGCTGATGCTGGAGAAATGACTATTCGTGGTCGCAGTACCTTTCAAGGGCTACCACGAGAAACAGTTGTTAATTCAGAAGAAATTCGTGAGGCTCTAAAAGATACATTAGAACAAATTATCACAGCAATTAGACAAGCGCTCGAAGGCACACCACCTGAATTATCTGCAGATTTAATAGAAAATGGCATAACCTTGACCGGTGGTGGGGCATTGCTTCGTGGCTTAGACTCCCTACTCATGCAAGAAACTGGCCTAAAAGTAACTGTTGCTGACGAACCACTTTTATGTGTTGCCAAAGGTTGTGGTCAAGCACTTGATTTTTTAACTGATAATAAATTATACTTGAGTCGCTTAAAATAAATGAATCGGTTTAAACTCATTGTTTTAGGATTTTGTATAGTTATCATCTTGCTCGATAAGTATTCGTTTATTAGTAAGATACGCGACTACACTTCCGTGTATATCCAAAAACAAACAACATCTTTAATTTATCGAATACGCAATTACCCCAAATTAGTATTGTTACAAAAAACCGAACAGCGGAGCTTAGAAACTGAAAATATAAAGCTAAAACAACAGCTTGAACGTTATTCTATTTTATTAAATCAACAAAAGAATCTTGGAGTTGACTCAAAAGATCTAATGATGCTTGCTACTCAAACTAAATTATATACTAATTTTGATATTATTATAGCTCGTGCAATTATCGATATTAATTATCTGGTTAACAATAAACTCTTAATTGATAAAGGAAAAAAAGATGATATTACTACTGGAGAAGCAGTAGTAAATCAAGTTGGTGTAATCGGACAAGTTGGCGACACTAATGACAAAAATGCGCAAATAATATTAATTACAAATCCAAATTTGAAAATATACCTACAAATGCCTAATACTCAAAGTAAAATGCTAGCCCAAGGAATCGGTAATAATAAATTAATTGTTAAATACATAAATAAAAGTTCAAACCTTAAAGTCGGTGATGTTCTAGTTACCACAGGCCTTGATAATATTTACCCAGCTAATGTTCCTGTGGCCAAAGTTGTTCAAGTTTTTTATGAAAACAATGGGTTTAACTCCGCAATTTGTGAACCAATTGCTGATTACAATAAATTACAATATGTTGTGGTGCTAAAAAATGTTAACCAATAATTCGTATTATCCACATGCAACTTTAAAACTTGCTATAATAAGTCTAATTACTATAGCTACGCAACTGATTATAAACTCAATAACATCAATTTATGTCGACCTGCTTGGTATTTTCTTAGTGATACTCTTAGTAAACCAATTAGCAAATTATCAACAATTATTTATTCTAGCCTTTCTGGCAGATATCATTGGACACTGGTATCTCGGAACACATTTATTTTCTCTAATACTCATTAGCTTTATAACAGAAAAATACTATAACTTCTATAAAATGTCCAATATCCTACAAAAAAATATATCAATCATTTTGTTTTTTTCATTATTTGATGGAATAGTCTGCCTTATTGGATTAATTAGCCATAACTTAAAAATTGATATGCTTGGCTTTGCTTTTGAAATAGTCGTATTCTGCCCATTATTTTTCTTCATCCTATCTAGATTTTTTAAAAATACATCTTCGGATTTTATTTATTAATGAATAAGTCAAGAATAACCGCTACCAACATCTTCGTAATAGGCGCTTTTATTCTATTAGTCTGCCGTTATGGTTACTTACAGTTAGCCAACTATAGCCAATTTCTACAACAATCAATCAACAATTATTCATCCACTGTATCAACACTACCTACTCGTGGAACCTTTATTGATAGAAATGGCCTTTCTTTAACCAATAACATTATTTCTTATGCCATTGGCATACTACCCAAAGATTATAAAAACTCCGAAGATATATTTAGTACATTAGAAAAATATGTAACACTTTCTGCATTAGATAAAAAAAAATTTAATAACCTATTGCATAACTCCAAAAACTATGACTTAGTTATCATTAAAGATGATTTATCCGATAAAGAAGTTGCCACCTTAACCGCACACAATTATGAATTCCCCGAAGTCTCTATATTTGCACGTACAAAACGCTACTACCCTTTCGATGAATTATACTCGCATTCAATTGGATACGTAAGTAGAATAAGCAATTCAGACTTAGGTAAAATCGGAAAAAATGGAAATAACCTTAATTACTTACGTAATGATTATGTTGGTAAAAACGGTCTTGAAGAATATTATGAATCCACATTACGAGGCACAATTGGGAAAAAAATCATCCAAACTGATGCTACAGGAAATGAAATAGGATTAATCAGTAACACCCACGCAATCGATGGCGCTACTATTTCTTTAACCCTTGATAATGGCCTACAAAAATTGGCCAATCAACTACTCGGTACCAACCAAGGTGCAATCGTTGCCATAGATCCACACAATGGTGGAATACTCGCCTTTGTCTCAAAACCTGGGTACAACCCCAACTGGTTTATTGATGGTATAAATACCGATGACTGGAGTGATTTACGTGATGATCCAAGAAAACCATTATTAAATCGGGCATCCCAAAGTAGCTTTCCACCAGGCTCAACCTTTAAACCTTTCATGGGGCTAACTGCATTATATCTTGGATATATTAAACCGTATACCGAAATTTATGACCCAGGATACTTTAGTATCCCTGGTTCTACACATCGATTTCGAGATCTTCTTAAACTCTCTGGCTTTGGTAATATTAACATGGCCCGTGCCATTGCCGTTTCGTCCGACACCTATTTTTTTAGATTAGCTTATGAACTTGGCATTGATAATATTGATAAAGGAATTAGTTTGTTTGGCCTCGGTAAAAAAACTGGAATAGATATTCCCAATGAAAACTCTGGACTACTACCATCTAAAGAATGGAAAGAGCGACGTTTTGCCAAAGATAAATATCAAAAAAATTGGCTACCAGCCGATAGTGTAACGGTTGGTATCGGACAAGGCTTTAATCATTATACTCCACTTCAGATGGCGTACGCAACTTCCATCATTGCCAATGACGGTATTGCCATTAAACCACATTTTTTAAATAAAATTCTAAATAAAGATGGTTCAATCAAAGCAAATTATACCATTGAATCACACACACTACCAATCCCAAAAAGTGATTTTGAATTTATGAAAAAAGCCATGCAAATGGTTATAACCCAAGGAACCGGAAAAGGTATCGGCTATGGTTTAAAGTACACCTTAGCTGGCAAAAGTGGAACAGCTCAAGTAGTTTCAAGCGTAAAAGGTGGAAGACAACAAAAGTTTGCAGGTAAACGATATAAGGACCACGCTTGGTTTATCGCCTTTGCCCCAGTCGACAAGCCAAAAATTGTAATTGCGGTATTTGTTGAAAATGGTGGTTTTGGTAGCGCAGCCTCTGCCCCAATTGTTCGTAAAATGATGGACTATTACATACTTGGAGCAAATGTTACAGAAAGTGCTTCTTTTAAAAAAAATATAACGACACCCGATGCTTCTGAAACTTCAAATGATGCAGACAATTCATCTATCGAGGAACCAAGTGATGATACCGAAAATTAAACAATTAATCCACTTTATCTCATCATTATTTGGATTAGATAAAACTATAATTATTACCCTATTGATACTATGTATTGGAAATTTATTTATACAATACTCCGCTACAGATAAAGATATTAGCAAATTAATTAATGACGGTGCGTATTTAGTGTTATCTTTCGTAGTCTTATTTATTGTGGCTAATCTTAATATAACACATCTTAAGGCAATCGCTACTCCCTTATATATATTTTCGATTCTATTGTTACTTGGCGTTATTTTTTTGGTGTAAGTGTCAATGGTGCAAAACGCTGGTTAAATATTGGCATCAGAATACAACCATCAGAATTATCTAAACTCGCAGTACCACTTATGATTGCATACTTCTTTTCCCTTAAAACCACTATAATCAGTAAATTAGACTACCTAAAAGCATTTATATTACTCATGATACCTTTTGGGCTTATCGCTAAACAACCAGACCTAGGCACAGGAATACTCGTATTTACTTCTGGATTTTTTGTCTTATTCTATGCAGGACTATCTTGGCGAATCATTATAGTTGCAATCGTGTTATTCATACTCTCAACTCCAGTTATTTGGCATTTTTTACACGCATATCAACAGCATCGCATCTTAACTTTAATTAACCCCCAATCCGACCCCCTAGGTAAAGGGTATCATATAATTCAGGGGATGATAGCCATTGGCTCTGGTGGTTTCTGGGGCAAAGGTTATTTGCATGGCACACAGACACATTTAAATTTTATTCCTGAAAAGAACACTGATTTTGTGATAACAGTGCTTGCCGAAGAATTTGGTTATCTTGGTGTATGTATCCTATTATTCTTATATATAATTTTAGTATTTCGTGGCCTAAGTATTATGCGCAGAGCACATGATATATTTAGTACTGTCCTTGCAGGAAGCATAACAATGTCTTTGATGTTATATGTACTAATTAATATGGGAATGGTAGCTGGAATATTACCTGTTGTTGGAGTGCCATTACCATTAATTAGCTATGGAGGTACTGCCACTATCGTACTAATGGCAGGATTTGGAATATTACTTGCAATAAACAAACGAAGCAAGTATTAAGCGAGTTAAAATATTATAACCTTATTCACAGACACCCTTAACTGGAGCTTTACGAATAAATGATTCTCTAGCGTATACTAACGTATTTCCTGCAAAAAGAGTTCTTAACGGTATAGCTAAATTCCCTATAACTTATTTTTTGATTCCCATTCTTTAAAACATCAATCATATCAATAATGCGTAAATTTACTATGGTTTCTTTTTTCATATATTTAACCACAAAACTACTAACTGTACCATATACACTATCTGTTTTAATATCTGGGGTTATTTTAGTTAAGTTTTTCAAATTAGACCTAAATAT
>CAITEL010000327.1 GCA_903891375.1 uncultured Neisseriaceae bacterium | reverse complement strand
GCATGTAAAAATAATTAAATGCCGAATCAAGCCTTGCATCATTCGTTTCAAAAATACGACTAATGTAATTACTTGAATTAACCTTAAAGAAAATATTCCCAACAAGAATTAAGCTTAATGCAAAATAAAATATATTAATATTTTGGGTTATACTTAGTAGTACATAACCAAAAATAAAGAACATAATGCCGATAAAATAAGAACGACTTAAACCAAGTAATTTATCTCCGATAATTCCACCAAAAATTAAAAATGCGTATAATAATGAATTAAAAGAGAAAAATAATGAATTTAACGCCCATAGAGAAAGACTAAATTTTTGAGAAATGTAGCTAATAGCAATTGATTGCATACCGTAAAAAGCAAAACGTTCCCAAAATTCAATGAATAAGAGAACATAAAAGGTTCTTGGCATGTACCAAAAACCAATTTTTACGGTTTTTACATCAATATCTATAGACATTTTTCCTTATCCTCTGTGAACTTTACCAAACGAGGTTCATCAGAATCTAGTACTACACCTTTAGTTATAACAACCTTTTTAACACTGCTCAGCGACGGTAGTTCATACATTGTATTTAATAACAGATGTTCGAGTATTGAGCGTAATCCACGTGCACCAGTTTTGCGTGCCAAAGCTTTTATTGCAATTTCTTTAATTGATTCAGGCTCAAAAAATAATTCAATACCTTGCATCGAAAAAAGCTTCTCATATTGTTTAATTAATGCATTTTTTGGTTCGGTTAAAATTGATACCAAACTTTCTTCGTCAAGTTCTTCTAGAATCGCATGAATCGGTAGTCTGCCAATAAATTCAGGGATTAAACCAAAACGAAGTAAATCATACGGCTCAACTTCTTTTAAGTATTTGTTTTTATGCTCAGCATTATTCTTTGATACAACCTCAGCACCAAAGCCAATACCAGTTTTTAAACTTCTTAATTGCACAATTTTTTCTAAGCCATCAAATGCCCCGCCACAAATAAAAAGAATATTACTTGAATCAAGCTGTATCATTTCTCGTCCTGGGTGCTTTCTGCCACCCTGTGGTGGTACGTTGGCAACAGTACCTTCAATCAATTTCAACAATGCTTGTTGCACACCCTCACCCGATACATCACGGGTTATTGATGGGTTTTCTGATTTTCTAGCAATTTTATCGATTTCATCAATATAGACAATACCACTTTCTGCTTTTTTAGTATCAAAATTACAGTTTTGTAGTAATCTAACTAAAACATTCTCCACATCGTCACCTACGTATCCAGCTTCAGTCAAAGTTGTTGCATCCGCAATAGCAAAAGGAACATCTAAAAATCTTGCTAACGTTTGTGCTAACAATGTTTTACCTGATCCTGTTGGCCCAATTAATAAAATATTACTTTTACTTAGTTCAACTTCATCTTTAGCTTTATCATTTATACGTTTATAATGATTAAATACCGACACTGCCAGAATTTTTTTTGCTTGTTCTTGGCCAATCACAAATTTATCTAGTTCGGCTTTTATTTCTTTAGGGGTTGGAATTGCTCGCTCTAGTTCTAACTCTTCGGCTGTAACTACTTTTTCTGGAGTTATCTTTAATATTTCAACACAATTTAAAACACATTCATTACATATATGCCCCTCATTACCAGCAACCAAGTGTGTTACCTGTCTTTCACTTTTACCACAAAAGGTACAATGCTTGCCTATCATCATGGTTATTTATCCTTTTTTATATCAAATCTATTTACTGAAACACTATCAATTAATCCATAACTAACAGCCTCTTCTGAAGACATAAAATTATCTCGATCGGTATCACGTTCTATTTCATCTAAACTCTTACCTGAGTGTTCAGCTAACAGCTCATTTAATTTGCGTTTCATAAATAATATATTTTTCGCATGAATCTCAATATCTGAAGCTTGACCTTTAAATCCGCCTAGTGGCTGATGAATCATAATTCGTGAGTTAGGTAAGGCAAATCTCTTGCCTTTTTTACCCGCAGACAATAAGAATGCCCCCATACTACAGGCTTGTCCAATACACATGGTACTTACATCACATTTAATAAAGTTCATCGTGTCATAAATAGACATCCCAGCAGTGACAGATCCTCCTGGTGAGTTTATATAAAAAGCTATATCTTTATCTGGATTGTCCGCCTCTAAAAATAACATTTGGGCTACAACTAAGTTAGCCGTTTGATCATTTACCTCACCAACTAAAAAAATTATACGTTCACGGAGTAGTCTCGAATAGATATCAAAAGACCTTTCTCCTTTGGCACTTTGTTCAATAACTACAGGAACCAAGTTATTCATTTCAATCATTTTTAATTAACCTTCCTTTAATTTACTATTTTTAAATAATTTATTTGCAAATATTGATTTATCAACATATTTGAAATCTCTAATCGCTTTTACCTCTGGTGCAAATGTAGGTGAACTTTGCTCTAATTGATCAGCAAATTTTGCTTTAAAAAATGGAAAACCATGCGCTAATAAATTAGCATAATATAACGATTTGGTTTCATCGCCCAACATTTTATAAATAATAATTTGCTTAAAAATCGCACCAGGATACGGTAATTCATTACCTAACATATTTATGTACTTCAGTTGGTCCTGCTGAGACAACACTGCATTTGTTTGTTCGGTTCCTGGTTGAATATAGTTATCCATAATCATTAACGCTGGAAAAGCCCACAATGGTTTATTATCTATAATTTGTTGCAAGCCTTTAACATTATTATTGTAATCATCAATAGTCTTAGGCTGCGCAGTAAAACTCACAACTTGAGTGTAATCTTGATAATTTATCCCACAAAAATACATGAAACCTACAAATAGAACGATAAAAATACCTTTAATAGATTTTGAATTATTAAAACTAATTGTTGCCTTATTAATGGATAGCAGGAACATAAAATACATTAAATAATACGCATACCATAATGGATACTGGAATAAACTTTGCCCAAATATTGTCAAAATTATAAATACTATAAACAATGTCGCATGATTATTGAAATTCTTAAACATATTATATATGCTATAGAAAACTCCATACACAACTATAATTAAGAACCCCACTAAACCTGTTTCGGCGAGAATATTTAATGGGCTATTATGACTATGCGTATATAATGCACTATTTGCTGGAATATACCAAAAACGTTTATCCGATAACATTAAATCAATAGCTTCCTTAGGATATTGATACCAACCAATACCAAACACTGGATGGTTAATAAAAATGACTATGTCTTTATACCATTCGTAAAATCTTCGGTATGTCGATTGACCAACATCACTTGCTTGAAAGCGGTATAACCCAGAAGTAATATCCGTTCTTGAAGTAAATAATTGTAAAATCTTAGGTAATAACGCCTCCACCAACAATAAGCCCACAAATAACCCACCAATTAAAATTAATATTTCTTTATTTAGTCTTTTATTTTCATGTTTTTTTCTATGTATAAACATATAAACGAATGTCATTATTAATGCAAACATGAAAAAAAGGAATGATATTTTCGAGGTGGTTATACTGATAATGATTATATAAAATAATACATATGGAATATATACAATTAGTTTAATTCGTTTTATAAAAAACAAATATGATAGAGCAAAAACACCCATCGAAAGGAAATCAACGTAATCATTTTTTTGCCCAATATTTCCAAATACATTAATTGCTTGCGTATCTACAAAAAGAATTAATCCATTAAAATCAGCAGCTAACCCTGTATATTGTAAAAAACCAAAAAATGCTTGAATTGTAGTTGAAGTAACAATTGCTAAACATACCACATAAACTAGTTGTTTTTG
>CAITEL010000326.1 GCA_903891375.1 uncultured Neisseriaceae bacterium | reverse complement strand
CAGCCATAACCATATCGCCGATTAATCGGCTTTCAATTTCTCGTTCACCAATATTCAATATTTTTTGTCGAATTAAATCCGTTGCTTCATCAACTAAAATAAGCGAAACTGGTCTTTTGTGTAGGGCTTTTATCATACTGTTATATACTTTAAGTTCATCATATTCTTGACGTGTGCCATTAGATTTTATGATTGCTGGCATCTGTACGTCAATTTTTTCTAGAGTATTAAAACGCCTGTCACAATTGCCACACCTCCGTCTACGTTTGATAATTAATTTATCATCACTAACTCTAGTGTCGATAACCTGTGTCTCATCAAAGTTACAAAATATGCATTTCATTTGTATCTACTATTTTTCTTAATTTATTGTTATGAGTTATTTGCAGTAACAAGTAGCGGAAATCCCAAAATTTCTCTGGAGTTATAGTATTCTTTTGCGACAATTTTAGCTAAATTTCTAATTCTACCGATATAGCTTGCTCTTTCGGTAACTGAAATAGCGCCACGTGCATCGAGTAAATTAAATGTGTGGGCAGCACCCAGAATCAATTCATATCCGGGTAATACTAGATTATGTTCTAAAGTTTTGAGAGCTTCAGACTCATAGTTATTAAATTGTTCAAATAACCATGTAACATTACTATACTCAAAGTTATAGGTTGATTGTTCAACTTCATTTTGATGAAACACATCACCATATTTAATGATTCTACCGTCAAGTGTTTTAGTCCAGATTAAATCATAAACATTATCCACGTTTTGTAAATACATGGATAATCTTTCTAGCCCATAAGTTATTTCTCCAAGAACTGGTTTACAATCTAGTCCTCCTACTTGTTGAAAATAAGTAAATTGTGATACTTCCATACCATCTAACCAAACTTCCCAGCCAAGCCCCCATGCGCCAAGCGTAGGGTTTTCCCAATTGTCTTCTACAAAACGCACGTCATGTATGTTTAAATCAACTCCTACTTCTTGAAGTGATTTCAAGTATAAATCTTGAATATTTTTCGGTGAAGGTTTTAAAACAACTTGAAACTGGTAATAATGTTGCAAGCGATTAGGACTTTGTCCATAGCGCCCATCTTTAGGTCGTCTAGATGGTTGTACATAAGCAGCAAACCATGGTTCAGGGCCTATACTGCGTAGAAATGTTGCTGTATGTGAAGTACCAGCACCCATTTCTTTATCAAATGGTTGCAGTATTACACATCCTACTTTTGCCCAATATTGTTGTAATGTAAGTATTAGTTCTTGAAAAGTTAGTGAATTAGGTTTATTTAATGTATCTATTGTATTCATGGTAAAATTGCTATCCGTTAAACGCATATAATAATTGACTACGAATTATACCAAATTATCTATGTATAATACAAAATAAATACACTTAGCGATTTTATGTTAAAATAACGGCTAATTACGTATGTGTAGTATATTTATGGGATTTTATACATAATACTAAAAAACCTACTTATTTAACATTTGTTCCTGTAGTCTTTTATAGTCATCGTTAAAAACCTTTAGAAATCCTTCTGGAAGAATTAAAGACTCAGTGTTTGATTGTTGCAATGTCTGATTAAACCAAATATTATGTTGCCACCCATCTGTATTATCTACAGAGTCATACAAATGTGCTATATTCATGAGTTTTCCATGTGAATTCTCTTTTAGATGTTCCTTTCTTATTTGCGTAACTGCAGGTATTACGTTATCGCTTGTATTATTATAAATTTGATACGGAATCTGAAATTTATTTAAAGTATCTAAAACCTCTGAATCTTCTATTATATGAAGTTTTTTAGCTAAATTTGTTATAGGTGCTCCAACAATGTTTTCTGCAATATCACTAAGACTTGTAGGAGTGGCAAATCCAATATAGCCTATATTTATCGCTGAGTTTGATTCAGAATAGTCACTAGTTTGTTTAATTTTCTCGATAAATTTAACGGCGGCAAGATTTCCATATGAATGTGCAAAAATTGTTATATTTAGTGGCGGACGCTGCATTGAGTCTAGTACTTCATTTAAACGGCATGGGTCTGGTAATTCATCAAACATGGTATTATCATAATACGTGTAATTTTCTATTAATTTTCTCAAATCATCTTGTGATGAATTTATGTTTGATGTTTCCTCTAAATTAAGAATATCAGTAAGTGTAGAATCATTGTTGTTGGAGTCTTCATTATATTTTTTTAGCATTGATTTATGATATTCTCTAAAATCAGATTTGTTTTTCTGGTTATGTTCTTCTTTACATTTGTTTAAGCTACATAAGTGTGGATTAATGCTACCGCCAAAGCTAGTTTTATTAGCGGTGTTACCCGTTAAAAGATGATTCATGCTTTTATTTGAATAATCATTCAAAACATGTATAGTGTCGTTATCTTTTGATATCTCACATGCATATTCAAAATGTCCGTTGGCAGTATCACCGTTACCAACAAAATGAAACATGTATTTTGCTGGCACTTTTTTGAAAGCGTTATCTGTTCCACATTCCCAGGTAACATACTTACAGTTATTTACTGCGTCAAAATTTAATTTTGCTTTGATAATATATTCTTGATTGTTTTTATCGATTATTATTAATTGCATTTGCTGATTAATATACTTTTCAATGTCTGTTTTGGTTAAAATAGTATTTGGATTAAATTCATTTGTTCTAACCGCATAATATGGATTAAATAGAGATTGATTTAACTCCTTTATAAGTAGCGTTTTATTAAAGTTTGATTTGGGAATATTGTTAAGTAGTGTGGTCGTCGTACCATCTTTTGTGCGTATCAAAACAGATACGTTGTTAGAGTTATCCATATTATCCATATTATCTATAATATTTTCAATAGCAACTACAGTATTCGCACATAAATTTGATGCATCATTTTGTGTAAAACTTTGCTGAGTATTTTGTAAAGCCATTGCACTAGTGATAATATGTCCTTTTTCAGACTTTTTATATAATTTTACATCATTTGGATTTAATGTAGTATTTGTATTATATTTTGTGAACCAAGAATTCTTATAGATCCCATTATATTTTCGTTCATTGATTACTTCACTGAAATGTCCTGTGCTATATTTTTGATCAATAATAAAATTAATTATTGTTTGGGTGTGTTTAATTTCTGGATTCTTTGACTCTGATGTTATATAAAATTCATTTACAGTTGATGTGTCGACAGGTAAATAACCAATAAATGCGTTATTAGTATCAGAATTTCTAATCCCATTTAATTTGTTTATTTCGTTTTCTATCTTTTCAGTATTAGTGTTGTTTAATATTATTGCACTGATTTTAGTTAAGTTTTCTTCAGTTAGCGTAATACTAAATTCTGTAGCTAACTCAACCATGGCAATTTTAAATGATTTGGGTAACGAAAAACCTATGGTTCTACTAAAATATCCTTGATGATGAGTATATTCACTTAAGTTCTTAATAATTTGTTGTATAACTTCTTTCTTGTTGCATTTGTTCCCATTTGTAGTTATTTTTAATGCTTGTACTAATCTTATTTTATTTTGTAGCATGTCGTTCTCCATTAAAGATATTGTAATAAATTTTCAGACATTTGTCATCCCAGCGTAGGCTGGGATCCAGCCATT
>CAITEL010000325.1 GCA_903891375.1 uncultured Neisseriaceae bacterium | reverse complement strand
ATGAATTATATGAATATGCTTTAAAATATGGAGCTAAAGAACATCCTATTTTAACAAAAATCAAAGAGTTTAATTGTACGCTACCTAATGGAAAAATGCAAATCACCCCAGATGAAGGTAGTTTAATGGCATTATTAGCAAAACTTACCCGAGCAGAAAAATATCTTGAAATTGGCGTATTCACAGGTTATAGCTCCTTAAATATGGCACTTAGTATGGGTAAAAATGGTAGAATTTATGCATTAGACAATAACCAGGACATATTGAATATCGCACAGAAATTCTGGCAAGAAGCGGATGTTGCCTCACAAATAACTACACTATGCGGCAATGCAACCGACATGCTTGACTCACTATGCACTAATGAACACATTGAAACCTTTGACATTGCTTTTATTGATGCAAATAAAAGTGAATACCTTATACATTATGAATACTGCTATAAATTAGTAAAATTCGGCGGTATAATTATTTTTGATAACACTCTTATGAATGGTAAAGTAATAGAAAACGATGCGCCAAATTTTGTAAAAAAGGTGCATGCTTTCAATCAATTTTTATGCGAAGATACTCGAGTTATAATTAGCCTCCTCCCAATTGCTGATGGATTAACTATTGCATATAAGAAAGAACTGCGATGAAACGTTATAAACGTCGAAATAAAAATATCATAAACCAAATGAATGTAGTGCCGTATATTGATGTTATGCTAGTACTACTTATTATTTTTATGGTAACTGCACCAATGTTTGTACCTGGTGTTATCAATCTACCTTCTGTAGGTAAAGCGACTAAAGTTACAACATCACCAATTCAAATTAACATTGACAAAAACGAACGCTACACCATCACGCAAAACAACAAAACAACTGATGCCAATGGTTTTAATGATGTAATAATTAGAGTAAAATCCATGACTAATGGGGAAGAAACTCCTGTTGTTATTTCTGCAGATAAAGAAATTAAATACAATGATGTAATTAATGTTGTTGATAAATTATACGCCTCAGGAATCAAAAAAGTTGCTTTAGTCGTAAAAGAACGCAATGGGTGAAAATATGGTAAGAGAAAAACACACCACCACTAATGTTATTTCGCTAATCTTACATATTTTAGCTATATGGGCTGCATTTAGTTTACGCAGTGCGCATATTTTAACTCCATCACGTTCTGACGGCGTTGAAGTTAGCTTAATTGATGCTAGTTCGTTGACACCACCACAACCAGTCGTAACGCAAAAAATCATTACCCCAGAACCAATAAAAACCGTAGAAAATAACGCAGATATTAACATTAAACAACAAAATAATGTAACGCAAAAACCAGAAACCAAAATGTTACCACCTAAAATTATTAAACCAGAAATAAAACCAGTACCACCTCTTGTGCCGCAAGAAATAAAGAAACCCCAGCCAAAAGAAATATCTAAACCTAAAGAAAAAAGAATACCTAATGCAAATGTGACTAATGCATTACTCGGACAGTTACCCTCAACAGAGCATATCGGCAAAAGTAAAGGAAAAACGACTGGTGGTAGTATGGGAGGGACATCAAATAGTAATAATAATGTCAATAATTATGCAGATTTAGTGATTAGTGCAGTTCGTCCATTTGTTGATATGCCTAATAATATAAACAGCAATGCAAAAGCTATTGTAAAAGTAACACTACTACCAAATATGCAGGTGTATCAAGTAAAGTTAGTAAAATCCAGTGGAAACTCTGATTATGACAATAACGTACAACAAGCAATTTGGAAAGTAAAAGTGTTTCCACCGATTCCTGATGGTGAAAAATGGGTTGATTATCGAGTACTATACCTTAATTTTATTGCAGGCGAGTAGTTCTATACTCATTGTCTTTGAATCTTGGACTTTGTCGAACTTAAATAAAACATTCCTAATGTACTTTTATATGTACATGTCGTCATGTTTTATTTAAGTATCTTTGCGTCCAAAATTCAAATACTTCGAGTATATTCCTACTCATTAATTTATTTTAAAAAACTTAGAGAGGACTTAATGAAAAAATTTATTTTTGTGTTTTTTGTATTCATTCTTAATATATCAAATACTTTTGCCGACCAAAATATCGAAATAATCGGAGGAAATAGTATTGCCACACCGCCAATTGCTGTAATGAACTTTACTAATGATACCAGTACTACAAATAATCTCGCAAATATTATTGCCACTGATTTAAATATAACTGGTGATATAAAAGCTATAAACGTCATAAATAAAAGTCAAATAGAAAGTAGCGTGAAATACATAGTTAGCGGAAGCGTTATTGGTGACACGGCCTCTTATACACTCACTTTAAATACAGAGTCAAATACCGTTTTATTACAAAATAAACTATTAAACCTCAATAAGAACACCAGGTTACTAGCGCATACGATTAGTAATCAAATTTATCAAAAATTAACCAATACTAAAGGTGCATTTACAAGTAAAATTGCCTATATTGTTGTGGATAAAAACAAGTATAAGCTTATCGTTTCCGATTATGATGGATATAACCCTAAAGTATTAATCTCTACTAACAGTATTCTTTCGTCATTAGCCTGGAACCCCAATGGTTCACAAATTGCTTATGTATCATATGAACCAAATAAACCTGTAGTGTATGTTCAAGATCTGTATAAACCAAAACGCTATATTGTTGCCGCTTTTTCTGGTTCGAATTCTTCACCAACATTCACACCTGATGGTAATCAGTTAGCTGTAACACTCACAAAAGATGGTGGCTCTCATATATATTTAGTTGACAACACTAAATATAATGCTGACTCGATCGCAATCCCCGTAATTAATTGGAGTACAATAGATACTGAAGCAAACATCGCTGATAATGAAAGCATTTTATTTACCTCAAATCATGATGGTGGCCCACAAATTTTTATGGCTAACCTAAGTAATACTCGTACCCCGCAACGTTTAACACTAAATTTAGGCAAGTATAATACTACAGCAAAGTTTGCCCATGATTTAAGTAAAATTACATTTATTCGTAGGGATGGTGGTACATTACGCACTTATGTTGAAGATTTAACCACACATGCAAGTTACCCAGTAAGTATTAATACTAGTCTTGACTTAGCCCCTAGTTTTGCGCCAAATGATAAACTGATATTATTTTCTAGTGATAACAATCAAATGTACCTAGTAAATACAACTGGAACTACCCAAACTAACTTGAAAAATATACAGTATGATCAAATTATTGATCAACGGTGGTCAAATAGTTACTAGTGTTAATAACTAAGGGAAAATATTCCCTTAGTGTTCGCAAATTCAAATGTTATGTTTAAAGAACCAAATATAGCCTAGTCTCCAATTAATCACCATTTTTTATTTCACCATACACCCCATTAAATTTATTGTGAAATTTAAAATCCCGTAATACCCCTGAAAATTCCGGATTTTGATTTGTATAATAATCATTATCCTTATAATCCTAAAAAAAGCAGTTGACAATAAAATCCTAAAATCGAGTTTTTAAGCATCAACTTTTTAAAAATTTTCGCCAATATATCATTAATGTTAACGATTATGTTACACAAATAGGAGGT
>CAITEL010000324.1 GCA_903891375.1 uncultured Neisseriaceae bacterium | reverse complement strand
TTTAATTAGTATTGCAAATACATTGTAAAAGTTCTGTATGTCAATTAATTTATGTAAGTTATAAATGACTTGAACATCTTCATCTGAAATATTTGGTCTAATTATTTGCTTTTGCATGGTGTTGAGTTCATTATAGTCAATGAATCTCCGCGATGCAAGCATGCGCAGTATCTTGAGTGCAAAAACTTTTACAGGGCAAGGGCTCTGGATACCAGCCTTCGCTGGTATGACAGTGTCGTGGCAAGCCACGAGGAATTATACCCAAAGAGATTAAAATCATTATTGTTAATCATTATTATCTTCGGCTTCTTCTTCATGAAGTTTAGCTGACTTAATCCATTTTTCCCACAATGCTGGAGTCTCTAAACTGACACGACCAAGTTTCCCATGCCTAAAATCCTGAATTATGATTTCACTCGCCTTTTGAATATCTATCTCCCCACCACTTAATATACAACCACGTTTCTTACCCACAAGTTGTAAAATTTCACCCTCCACCATATTTAGGATTTCATGGGAATTTAATTTATACCGCATAACAAATGGCTCTATATAATGCTCTCTTAAATACGTAATTAGATACAAAGCAAGTAGTTCTTCATCGCATGCATTTCTACCAATACTATTACAAATAGCTAAATTATAGCCTATTTGTGGATATTTAATTTTTTGCCACATCATTCCAGGAGTATCATAAACTAAAAAACTATCCGTTAATACTAGACATTGATTAGCTTTTGTAACCGCAGGTATATCACCTGTTTTGGCAGACTTCTTCCCGATTAA
Organism: uncultured Neisseriaceae bacterium; assembly: GCA_903891375.1. Lineage (GTDB taxonomy): Bacteria > Pseudomonadota > Gammaproteobacteria > Burkholderiales > UBA11063 > Aquella. The sequence continues at coordinate 12,190 of CAITEL010000324.1, read as the reverse complement.
CTTATTAATTAGCGTGGACTTACCCACATTGGGTATTCCAGTTATCATTACTCGTAATGGCTTTTCAAAACTAGTACGATTTGGAGACAGACTCTGCGCTAGTTTAATCAGTTGATTCTTTTGTTTTAAATCATCTTTATTACCAGCTATTGCATATGAATCTGAATCTTTTTGAAAAAAATTAATCCATTTTTGTGTGAGTTTTTCGTCAGCTAAATCAGCTTTATTTAGTAGTCTGATTTTTTTCTTGTATTGAATAATATTTTGAAGTAATGGATTACAACTTGAAAAAGGTGCACGGGCATCAAGTAATTCGATTACTACATCTATATTTTTGACTAAATCTTTTATCTCTTTTTTAGCCTTGTTCATGTGCCCAGGAAACCATTGAATTGACATTTACTTACTTTCTAAACGATGAACATTGTACATCACACATTTTAACATATAATGTTTAGTTATATTTCACTTGATTACTAATTAATGATTAATTTTAAAGATATAAATATGTGGTAAAATACGCCATGTGAAACAACTTGAGAGTGATTAGCGTGCAGATACAACAAGAAACAATCAATATAATAAAAGCCACACTCGATAAAAAAATACTTGTGGTTGGCGATGTTATGCTTGATAAATATTGGTTTGGTGATGTAAACCGTATTTCACCAGAAGCCCCCGTACCTATTGCCAGAATCCATAAAACTGATATGCGACCTGGTGGTGCGGCTAACGTTGCCAGAAATATAGCAAGTGTCGGAGGTAATGCAACTTTATTATCCGTAGTGGGTGATGACGATGCAGCTAATGATTTAGAGAATATCCTCAATAATGATGGCGTTAAACATAATCTCCAACGAGATAACTCTATTGACACTATTGTGAAATTGCGTGTCTTAGCACGCAACCAACAATTAATCCGCATTGATTTTGAAAAAAATCCATCTCATGAAATATTAATAGAAATATTAAACCACTTTGAAAAAATGGTTGCTGAATTTGAAGTTATTATTTTTTCTGACTATGGCAAAGGTGGTCTAACACATATAGTACGCATGATAGAAATTGCAAAACAACATAATAAAATTATTTTAGTTGACCCCAAAGGTAGTGATTACTCAAAATATAATGGTGCCACAATGCTAACACCAAATAAGAGTGAACTAAAAGATGCTACTGGTAACTGGACAAATGAAGCACAATTAATTGAAAAAGCCACAACACTTAAAAATAATTTAAATCTAGAATACCTTCTAGTAACACGTAGTGAAGAAGGTATGACACTTTTCACGAAATCTGACACATCTAATTACCCTACCGTAGCGCAAGAAGTTTTTGATGTCTCTGGTGCTGGAGATACCGTTATTGCAACGTTAGCTCTTATGCTAGCTAATAATGTCAATGTACATCAAGCGGTACAAGTTGCAAATATTGCAGCTGGTGTAGTCGTCGGTAAAGTTGGTACAGCCACTGTAAATAAACATGAGTTATTAACTGCAATTAAAAATATACCCTTATGAATAATTTTAGTAACAATCAAGTGAACTTTTACACAGTAACTGAAAAAGATGATACACAACGACTCGATAAACTATTATGTAAAATCTTAAAAGATGTGCCTAAAAGTTATATCTACAAAATAATCCGCAATGGTGAGGTTAGAATAAATAAGAAAAGAGCCGAAATTAGCTCAAAAGTTTTAATAAATGATTTAATCCGTATCCCTCCCATCGAAACTACTGGTATTCCACCAAAAAATAACACGCACATCCCCAATGCTGAATTCCCAATTTTATTTGAAGATGATGCTTTTCTTATTATAAATAAACCAAGCGGGGTCGCATGTCATGGTGGCAGTGGTGTTAGTTTTGGAGTAATTGAACAATTAAGAAAAACCAGAGTCACAGATAAATTTCTCGAATTAGCCCATAGATTAGATCGGGATACTTCTGGGATTTTAATCCTTGCAAAAAAACGACAAGCGCTAATTAAACTACAAGAGCTAATCCGTGGAAATAAAATAAAAAAACATTATCTGGCACTCACATTAGGATGTATACCTGAGAATACTCGAATTGTAAAAGCTCCATTATATAAATATATGACGAAAGAAGGCGAGCGTCGTGTATGTGTGGATAGCGAGAATGGACAATATGCATATACCACATTTACCATATTAAACCGCTACGCTAATTTTACCCTTGTAGATGCTAACATAAAAACAGGGCGCACCCATCAAATTAGAGTTCATTTACAACATATTGGACACCCTATCGCCATGGATGATAAATATGGTGACTTCGATCTAAATAAACAATTAATTAAATTAGGTTTGCGGCGAATGTTTTTACATGCACATAAAATTGAATTTACTCATCCTATAACCAATGTAAACATAAGTATAGTGTCTGAGTTACCTCTAATTTTGAAGAAATTTATACAAGATTTAGCGCCATTAAAATAGCTGGTACAAGCGATTTCATTCAATTAAAACAACACCTAATGTAGGCTTAAATATAAACCTCTATACTTAACACGGGCATTGTACCACGCTTTCCGCTTTCGCTCCTAATGTAAGAGAGTCACACAGCATCACTTATCAAAAATGTAGTTTGCTAGTTGCAAATGGGAGTTTTGCAACAACAATGATGGAGTGTATTCTGGTTGTGTAACTTCACCCCAAATTGAATTAGGAAAGTGCCTATCACCCCTAAACCTAGGAATAACATGCCAATGTAAATGCGGTACAACATTACCAAAACTCGCAATATTTATCTTATCTGGATTAAAAAGTTGTCTTAGGAATTTTTCCACACGTAAAATGGCTAAAAACATTGAATTAGCCTCAAGCTCAGCCAAATCTGTCAATTCTTTCAAATGCTTATTAGCCACAATTTGAATATAGCCTGGATAATATTTATCCGTAACTGATATTACACGATAAATATCATTAGTAAATAATATTTGTTCATTTTTTGGTTCGCAAAAAACACAATGCATAAATTTAACCTAGAATTTAGTTAGATATGATGAAAGCTTTTAGGAACAGCGTCCTCATCATCAAAAGATACATACTCCCACGAGTCTGGCGTATTTAAAAGTTTACGTAGTAATTTGTTGTTAATTGCATGACCTGATTTATAACCCTCAAAAAAACCTATTATTGGGTTACCAACTATGTACAAATCACCAATGGCATCAAGAATCTTATGACGGACAAACTCATCTTTAAAGCGCAAACCTCCAGTATTTAAAATACTATCATCGTCATCATTAATCACAATCGCATTACTTAAGTTACCCCCACGCCCTAAACCGTTTTTATGAATGTTTTCAATTTCATACATAAATGCAAAAGTACGTGCTCGACTAATCTCATCCACGTAAGATTTATTCGCAAAATCAATCTCTAATGAACTGTTTTCTATAGTAAATAATGGGTGGTCAAATTGTATACTTAATTTTATTTTATATCCGTCATATGGTATTAATCGCACCCACTTGTCATTTTCAATAACTTCTAACGGTTGTGTTATTTTAATATATTTTTTCTTCGCAGATTGATCTACTACTTCTGCCTGATCTAAAAGATATAAAAACGAATTAGAGGATCCATCCATAATCGGCATTTCTGGTGCCGACAATTCCACTATCAGATTATCTATTCCAAAACAGGCGAAAGCCGAAAGTAAATGTTCAATAGTACCTATTCTAACACGGTTATCATCAACTAATGTAGAGGACAATCGTGTATCATTAACTAAAAAAGGATGACATTTAATATGCGGAAAATTCTCCAAATCAGTCCTGACAAATGTAATCCCCTGATTCTCTTTCGCAGGCTTTAACGTTAGTTTTACCCTAAAGCCAGAATGTAAGCCAACACCTGTTACCGTAACTGCAGTTTTAATGGTTCGCTGATAAATCAAGAGCGATTTCTCCTGAAAAACGCAGGAGTAGAAAAAATATTTTTATTTGCGTTAGTTCCGAATGGATCATTAGCCTCTTCCACAACTGTTGTGGTATGCCCAAAATCAGCCACGTCCTCTTTAACAAATAAATCATTATTTTCGCCACCAATTTTTAAATCATTCAAACCAGTTGCAATTACTGTTACACGAATCTCTTCTGGATCCATATCTTCTATTTCTGCCATTCCAGCTTTAAAATCTGCATCTGGATGTATATGAGTTTGTATTAAACCTAAAATCTCATGGTACTCTTTCATGCGTAAAGCACCAGGTGCCGATGAAATATTAACTAACACACCCTTAGCCCCATCAAGTGAAACATCATCCAATAATGGACTAAATATTGCACTTTCAGCAGCATCACGTGCTCGCTCTCCACCAGAACCACTTGAAGAACCCATCATCGCTAAACCACGACCATACATTACGGTTCTTATATCTGCAAAATCTAAACTAATAACACCTGGAGTTTTGATAACTTCAGTTATACCTAAAACAGCACCTTTTAAGATATCATCAGCAGCTGCAAAAGCATCACGCATAGAGACATTTTCATCTAATTCTGACAATAGTTTTTCATTAGGTAACACTATTAATGAATCCACATATTTACGCAACTCATCTATACCGTTATCTGCAGTTTTTCTACGTTTCTCACCTTCATATGAAAAAGGTTTAGTAACAACACCAACAGTTAAAATGTTTAAACTTTTAGCTATATCAGCAATAACTGGAGCAGCTCCAGTACCAGTGCCTCCACCCATACCTGCCGCAATAAACAACATATCTGTGCCTTTTAGTAATGCAGCTATTTTTTCTCGGTCTTCCATGGCTGCTTTTTTGCCAACCTCTGGCTGACTCCCTGCTCCTAGGCCACGAGTTAAACCGTGCCCCAACTGCAATAAATGATGTGCTTTATTTCTACTTAAAGCTTTTGCATCAGTATTAGCACAAATAAATTCTACATTTTTAACGCCACTTCGTACCATTCCGTCTATGGCATTACAACCACCACCACCTATACCAATTACTTTTATAACTTCACCTACATGCGTCATTACTTCTTGAATATCATAGTTATTCTTATCACTGTCGTTATTTAGTAACTTATCCATATTCTTTCCTTTTTTATTGTATGTTCTTTATTATTTAAAAAAATTTTTTATTTTACCAAAAATTGAATTAAATTCATCATTTTGGCTTACCACCTTAGACTGTTTAGCATCATTGAACATATACTCACTTGCAAAATATAGCGCACCCAAACTAGTGGCATATTTCGGATGAGACATCATATCCGAAAAATCGCCAGTGTAGTTAGGAATTCCGATTCTTGTTGGCAACCCAAAGTACTGTCTCGCTAATTCGTCAATATTGGCAAGTGACGCAACACCGCCAGTTATAACTACTCCAGAACTGATTATACCATAGATTCTTTGTTTACTCAATCCAGATTTAACTAAGTCGAAAATCTCTTTCACTCGGTCTGTAATAACGTCAACTAATAATTTTCTGGAAATCGAAACTGCAACCCCCCTATGATCTGTAATAGAAATACCTTCGCTGAATTTTTGCGAGTTATTCATATTACTCATATAAGAGCAACCTCCATGGTTTAATTTAATATCTTCCGCTAAATTGCGAGAAATTTTTAGTACATGCGCAATATCACGAGTTATATGCTCTCCTCCTACTGGATAAGAACATAAATACCGAATACAGCCGTTTTCATAGACAACGACATCGGTTGTGCCAGCCCCAATATCAATTAAGCAACACCCAAGCTCTTTTTCATCATGGTTTAATACCGACATACCTGACAAAATACCCGAAGGTACAATCTTAGATAAACCAAAACCGCTATAACGAATAACCTTTTTAATATTAGCTATTTGCCCTGAACTACCTAAAAATAAATTTATATTTGATTCAATACTCTTGGCCGTCAAATGCACTGGGTTAATTGCATAATGCTCATTATCTAGTAAATATTCCTGAACTTCGTAATCCAATAACTCAAAACCATCTGGCATTTTGATCTGACGGGCATTATCAATTAACGTTTGAATTATATGTGCACTTACTGCCTGATTGCTTAAATCTAGTTTACTCGTTGAATATAAATTACAAACCTTACCTCCAGATATATTGGTAATCACACTACCTACAGAACAATCTGCCTCTATACGTGATTCAGATAACGTTTGATTAACTAACCCACCAATTAGTTCTAAATCGCAGATAACACCAGAACTAACACTTGCAAAGTCATTACCTTTGCTATTATTAGAAAAATAATAGCTACTAATACCTTGGATTTCTATCTGTTCACCAATTGTTCCAACCATAGCAACTATTTTGGAACTACCTATATCTAAACTAAAAACCATTTTATTACTCATATTTACCCTCTACCTCATTCATTTAATTGCCAATGCATCTTGATAACACATGTTTATCATTGCTAGCTGCGACTCCATTTGATATAATTGTCTCCAATACTTATTTAACACCTGTAAATTTTTAACAATATCACTACCACATACAGTAACGTTTAAACCACTCGAAAAACCTAACTTAGTTAAGCCGACCCCATTATAGGCCATCGACTTCAAAGTGATATGATGTTCAGTCATAAATGGCTGTATCAAACTGTACAAATTAAGCGCATCTGTTATATTGCTATACGATGTAATTAATAACGGTAAATTACCTTTTTCATCCTGACCTGCAAAAATCTGCCTATCTTCCGATAAAAGTTTACCATCACCTAAATTAGCAATAGCATTATACTCGGTAACCGTAACAGTAATTGAATCTGGAAACTCCCGTGTAACATGCACATTTTTAACCCATGGAATTTGCTGAAACTCACGTTGAACTGCATCAATATTTAAAGTAAAAAATGTACCTTTAAGCTTGTTTTCTGTAATATAAGTTAATTTGTCTTTTGTAATGTGTGCGATGTTACCCGTTATTGTCACACGGTTAATTCTAAACCAATTGTACGCCACATAATAACAAAGGCAAAATAATAAAATAAATACAGCCAATGCACCAATCAAAAAAGATAAGCGATTTACAGCCTTAATATTATCTAACAAATGAGAACCCCTCTAAAAAGAGTTCAATTTAGCATCATTTAACATTTGCAGGCATAATTCATCAAAAGAAAACCCTGCAGCTTTATATGCTATAGGCACTAGACTGTGCCCTGTCATCCCTGGAATGGTATTTATTTCTAAAAAATAAATGCCGTTATTTTTATCTAACATAAAGTCTATTCGTGCTACCCCAGTTGCTCCAACTAATTCATAAGCCAAGATGGCGTAATCTTCAATTTGACGAGTTAACTCAACCCCAACATCATATGGACAAAGATACTGGGTTTCATCCGTAAAATATTTATTTTGATAGTTATATTCACCCATTGGTGCTTCAATTTTAATCAAAGGGTAACACCTGCCATTACATACCGTTATTGTATACTCATCACCAATAATCATTTCTTCTACTAATATTTCATTATCGTATTCAAAAGCACATGACAATCCCTTATCTAACTCTTCATAATCAAATACTTTTGATAAGCCTATAGTAGAACCTTCACGAACAGGTTTTACTACAACAGGTAAATCAAGGTCTAACTCAAATCCATGTTTGTTATAAACTTCTTTAGTGACTCGTTGTGATTTCGCCATTGGAATACCCATTGATTGCCAAATTAACTTAGTACGGTATTTATCCATAGATAAGCTACTTGCCATAACTCCTGAGCCAGTATAAGGGATACCCATTGTTTCTAATGCACCTTGAATACTACCGTCTTCACCACACCTACCATGGAGCATAATTACTGCACTATCAAATCCATCTTCAAGCAACTTACAAATTTTGGACTCTTTTGGATCGAATTTAATTGCGTTTACACCACTCTTTAATAATGACTCTAACACAGCATTACCACTAAGCAATGAAATTTCACGCTCTTTAGAATAGCCACCCATAATAACCGCAACTTTTTTAAATTTAATTTCCGTATTCATAATTTAAACTACTCCAAACACATAGCCGAATCAATTAATATTTGTGGTAATTTACCAATGCTACCAGCACCCATCGTTATGACCAAATCTCCATCATCTGCGATATTATAGATAATTGATTTAGCCTCATCTAGGTCTCTAGCAAATAATGTATTCATTGCACCTTGTTGCTTCAACGATTTCACTAAAGTTATTCCATCCGCCATCGCAATAGGAGTCTCTCCAGCAGAATAAGTATCTAAAATAACTAAATTCTCAACACCACTTAATACATTAACAAAATCTGTAAATAAATCTCTAGTACGAGTATAACGATGTGGCTGAAAAACTATAATTAATTTTTTATTGGGGTAAGCACTCCTCAATGCACTTATAGTAGCTTTCAGTTCTGCTGGATGATGCCCATAATCATCAATTATTCCTATGGTTTTTCCGCATAAATGTAAGTCTGGGTAACGTTGGCAACGTCTACCCACACCATGAAAACTCGACAAACTAATGGCTATGTCTTCTAATTTGCCTTCACATTCAAGCCCGACAGCAATTACCGCTAAAGCATTTAATACATTATGGATACCCGGTAAATTTAAACTTATTGGATACTCTATCCGTGACTCTTGTACACAAACAATAAATTCCATCTTACCATTATTTGATTTAATATCTTTAGCATAAATATCACTTTCGGCACTTAAACCGTAAGTAATCACTTGACGTTTAAGCGCTGGAATAATTTCACGAACTCTTGCATCCTCATTACACATTATCGCTACACCATAAAATGGTAACCGATGTATAAACTCAATAAAAGTTTGTTTTAATTTGGCCTCATCATGATTATAGGTAGCCATATGATCCAAATCTATGTTTGTTACTACTGATATTAACGGATTAAGATATAAAAATGAAGCATCAGATTCATCTGCCTCAGCTATCAAAAAGTCACCAGCCCCCAATTGTGCATTACAATCAGTTACAGCTAACTTGCCACCAATTAAAAAGGTTGGATCTAGCCCACATTGGCTTAACGCCTCTGCACATAAACTTGTTGTAGTAGTCTTCCCGTGTGTCCCTGCTATTGCTATTCCATATTTAAAACGCATAAGTTCCGCTAACATCATTGCCCTAGGGACAATTGTCACCCCTTTTTCTTTAGCTTCTATGATTTCTGGATTATTATCACTAATTGCAGTAGAACTCACAATCACATTAGCATTACCAATATTCTGTTTATTGTGACCTATAATTATATTTATACCTATTTTTTTTAATCTTTCCGTATTAGAACTTGCCTGAGCATCCGAACCAGAAATATTATAACCTAAATGGAATAGTACTTCGGCAATGCCAGACATACCAACCCCACCGACGCCTATAAAATGAATGTTTTTTATTTTGTGTTTCACTAAAAATCCTTTTAAAGCTCATTGTTATACTTACTACAACTAGCCGTCTATTGTGTCATACCCCTTAGGTGCTTTGTAATCAAATTCATTAGTCTTAAACTTTACACTATCTTTAACATTAGTAAAATTTATTTGGCTTTTACCACCGAAGTTATCCGTAAAATTCATCTGCACTAACTGATGCTTAACATTATCAAAACCCATATCAACCACCTGAAACCCATTATTATCATTCGAGTTTTTTGGTTTTAAAGATACCCAGTCAACTCCATTTACTTCTGGTTTATTGGCAACGATGTAATTTACCTTAATATCAGAACTACCAGCTAACAACATCGCTGGGGACTTATCTAATGTCTGGCCTAGTTTTTTTTGCGTCACTTGTTGTAATTCATTATCTACTATATAAATTGTTTTACCGTCACAAACAATTAACTGCCCAGCATTATTACCTTGGTTATCGTATACCCAACGAAATTTATTTGGACGTGAGATTTCCATTGAACCAGTAGAAGTTTGATTGCGCTTATGCCCAAACACTGTTTGCGTAAATTTAGCACTTAAAGTTTTATTTGCTTGCATAAATCGTTGCAAAGAATCTACCCCATCCGCAAATACATTGCCAATCAATATACTACCAGTCAATACACATAATAATAATTTACGCATTCTTACCTCATTTTAATAAATTCTAATTTTGGTTCACGATTAAATAATGCAATAATACTCGATTTTATATCCGTTTTACCATTAAGTATATTGTAAACCGTTTCCACAATTGGCATATCCAAACCATGTTTTTTACTTAATTGATATACCTCATTAGTGCTATACACACCCTCGGCAACATGGCCTAAGTTATTTAGAATCTCAGATAATGGTTTACCCTTAGCTAATTCTATCCCCACCTGTCTATTGCGTGATAAATCACCAGTACAAGTTAAAATTAAATCACCCAAACCAGTTAATCCATATATTGTATTTTTATTACCACCTAAATTCGACACCAATGTTGAGAGTTCATTCAAACTTCTAGTTATCAATGCCGCACGTGCATTCGACCCTAAACTTAATCCGTCTACAATTCCTGCCGCTATTGCTACTATATTTTTTACCCCAGCTCCAACCTCAGCACCAATCACATCATCCCCAGCATATACCCTAAAGTATGGAATTGTTTTGAAATTATCAATCCATTTAAATACAAAGTCAAGATTGTTACCTGACAATGTAATAGCTGTAGGCAACTCGTACACCACCTCTTGTGCAAAAGAAGGCCCCAATAACGTCCCATAATGTGGTATGTTTTCCACATCCGAGAATACATTTTTAAAGATTTGGTGCGGTAACATTCCTGTATTTACCTCAAACCCTTTGCATACCACCATAAAATCTGGAATTTGAGTCTTACTGGTAATACGTGGTTTAAGTTGTAATAAAGTATCACGTAAAGCATTTAATGGCGTAGCCATTATTATTAAATTTGCAATAACACATTCGTCTAAATTACTTGTTGCCACAATATTATTACTAAAAGTAGTACCCTCTGGTAAAAATTGAGGGTTTTTATGTTGCTGGTTTATAGTAGCTACTTGACTATCTTTACGACAGTACAATGTAATATCCGCAACTTTGGCTAATGCCAAAGCTAGTGCAGAACCCCAAGAACCCGCACCTACAATACTAATCTTCATATTTTTAATTAATGCTCGAACTCACGCTTTGTACTTCAGCTTGTTTTTTTTGCTGGTATAAATACGCAAAATTAACCGGGGCTAATAAAACAGGCATAAATCCAGCTTGAGTTGTTAGCTCACTAACTGAAGCACGTAAATAAGGGAAAAGAAAATTTGGGCATTCGATATTATGCAATAAATCCATTTGTTCTAATGGTATATTACGCATTTGAAAAATGCCTGCTTGATCTAATTCAATTAAAAACATTTGTGTCTCACCAATCTTAGCACTTACAATTGCATGCAACACTGTCTCGTAAATACCTTCTTCAACCATGTTGGTATTAAAACTCAAATTTAATTCAATATTCGGTTGTTCACGATTTAAAAAAATCTTCGGGGCATTCGGTACCTCTAAAGACACATCTTTTACATATAATTTGTCTAAACTAAACACCGCTTGCTGATTTTCTTGTGCCATAAAATATTATCCCTTATAAATAATTAAAAACATCGTCTCCCTACGGGATTTTATCATAGTATTTGAGGTCTCACACATAAAAAAAGCTTGATTTTGATCTCAAGCTTTTTTATATAGCATATATTATACTTAGTGCGCTCGAAATTTGAGATTTTTAATAAGCTACGCCGTGTACATTGAGTACATCAGGAGCGAAATTAAAAACCTCAAATGATGACCGTGCTAAGGATATTTAAAAAAGTATTAGTTACCCTTAACTATAGTACAATAAGTACCATAAGCACCCAATATATTTTCTACTTTGTAATCGATAGTTGACACATTAGTAATATCACCATCATGTTTAGCTGCTGCAACACTATTATCACCATATGCAACTAAACCCAAAACTGAAGTCATACACGCTTTACCAGTTTTAGCACCAACTTCTTTATTATTTGCATTAACTACTGTGCTTCCATTATTCACATCACCACCTGTATAAATTACTCCGACAGGGATACTTGTTGCACAACCACTTACTAACGCAATTACAGTTGATACCGCTGCTAGTTTAATTAATAAATTTTTCATTATTTATCCTTTTTAAAAAAATAGTTTTTTACATAAC
>CAITEL010000323.1 GCA_903891375.1 uncultured Neisseriaceae bacterium | reverse complement strand
TGCTATATTATGTGGCAAAATTACTGTTGGTGTAATTAAATACATCTGAGTCTCATTTTTATCTGTAATTGTTGAGCTTTTAAAAAACCACCCCAATAATGGGATTGAACCTAAAAATGGAACCTGACTAACCTCATTTTCATGCATAACTTTTGAATATCCACCCAATATTAAACTTTGACCATTTTCAATCACTGCTTGACTATTCACCGTATTTTGATTAGTTGTTGGTGCAGTTGTTTGATTAATGATACTACCATCTTGTAAAATAATTGATAAATTAACTTCATATTTATTTGTATCAAATGAAATAACGTGCGGAGTGATTGACAATGATGTCGTAACTGGTGCTTGTGTGACCCCAACCGAGCTATCTCCATTACTACTACCATTATTTACTGTTACACCATTTACAGGACTTGAAATATATAAAGTTTGCACAGAACTCATTATTGCGGGTAAATTATCCTGTGTAATTAAATATGGTTTATTCGTGGTTTTTGCAATTTTTTTACCTTCTAGGAAGTTTAAAGCTGAAATAAAGTTTTTTGTATTCGAAATAACAGCACTTCCTGGGCTTACACCACCAAAATAAGTTGATAACCCTGTTGGTACTGTTGATAATTTATCAACCCCAAAACCCCCAGCAATCTTATCACCATTCGAACCCCACCAATTGATTCCACTTTGATTTAACTTTTCATCATCAACCGTAATTATTGCAACACTAACCTGCACCATAGATGTAGGAATGTCAAGCGCTTCAATTAATTTTGCATAAACATTAAGATTTGCCTGTTTATCTCTAATTAAAACTGTATTTGACCTCTGATCAGCCACAACAATTGGGCTATTTATATTAATATGAGAATTTGCCTCAAAGCCATTACTTTCATTTAAATGCGTCTTAATTTTATTAATTGAATTTTGTAATTTTATTGGTAATGTATCTAAAACTGGATATTTTTCATTTATATTTGTATCCTCATTATCTTTTGAAGATGACAACAACGAATTTAAAATTGATACCACGCCTGGAATTGTTGTATCCTTACCACCTGAATTCAAAACAATATCACTTGCACTTGCATATTTTAAATGAAAAACGGTGAATTGACCACTGGCTGCTGAAACTTTTAGGATTTTCATTTTGTTCGCTACAAAATCAACATAATTTCGTGGTCCTGTTATAATTACTCTATTCTGACTTTGTATCGGTTCAAAACCAAATCTTGAATCTAAAATATTTGAATCTATCAAGCTTTTTCTTACAACACTTACACTGTCAGCCGACAGTTCAACACTTTTAGTATAACGTTCATCTGATGTTATATTTAAAATATGCCCTTGATTAAACCATTCAAATCGATAATCTTGCGCAAGTTTTGTCAATAATTCTTGATTATTACTAATTTGAAATTTTCCATTAATTTTTGTATTATTCACAATATCAAAAATAGATGGATCAAATTTCACAGTTTGATTTGTGTTTTTCGCAATCTTATTTATGACAGAGGACAAGCTCTCATCATGAAAATAATAAAAATAATAACCCTGTTCTGTTGTATTATCAGGTAATTTATCAGCAATTACATAACCTGTAAATATTATACCCAAAAAAATTAATAGCGTTCTAAATAAAGTATGTTTCATGATTCTCTTTTATATAAAAACTTAAATTAAATATTTTAAGGATCTATTTTAATTTA
>CAITEL010000322.1 GCA_903891375.1 uncultured Neisseriaceae bacterium | reverse complement strand
ATTCAAGAATGATTTCGTTATTGTCAGTGATGGCAATGATACAAGTTGCCCCTGAGTGTGTGATGTATTCACGCATGGCATTTTTACCATTGGGTAATTGAACGGTGTCACATTTTACTTTTATAAAATTGCCGTTAAATATTTCTTTAGATTCAATTGTTTTTTCTATTAAGTGGTCTGTGTGTGTCATATGATTTATCTCAAGTAATAATATCAACTATTTGCATTCGCAATTACATATAAATATTTTGATGGTGTCGTGTATAAAATACATAAATCATCAAAATATGATGAGGCAATTAATGTAGGTGAGTAGTTGAGGTGTTTAAAAAAAGAGATTAGTTATAATAAGCCGGATTTTGTACATATATACCGAAATATATACTAGCAATCATTCATCTAGGCCTAGAGTTTCCTCTAGGCTCGAGCAACCTACCCGTGTTTGTGAATAAAAACATATAAAATGTAACTGTATATTTATTTATGTATAGGATTAATACATACATCATAAAATGATGTGCACAAACAACCTATTTGGTCTTGCACCTAGTAGGGTTTTGCCTGCCTTAAATATCACTATTTAAGCGGTGCGCTCTTACCGCACCTTTTCACCCTTACTTAAATAAGAAATATTTAAGCGGTATATTTTCTGTGCCACTTTCCGTCATAGTGCAATACTACATGAGTAACTATGCCTGGGGGTTACCCAGTACTATAATCCATCGGTGTCCGGACTTTCCTCTCGTACAAAAAATGTACCAGCGATTGCCTAAACTAATCTCAGGTAATTATTATACCAGAATCTGCGCTTCACTAGTTATTTTTAATATTATTTATTTCGTCGGTCAAAGCATTCTTGAATAAACGCACTAAACAAATCTAATAATGGATTTTTGATATTAGCCAATCTGATTTGATAAAAAGATACTTCTCTAAAGCTATATTCTGGCATGATTGGAACTAATTCATGTCGTTTCAGTTCATCTTCTACCAGTGTATTCCAAGCCCAACAAATAATTTCACCACGCACGGCCATTTCAATTAGGTGAAGAGCGCTATTAGCAAACAATCTAGTGGTGTCGTGCATTGTAAACTCTTCTCCAGTAAGATTATTACGTATGTATTCAATGTTAGATATTGTCGAGTTGATATTAAGTGCACCAGGTATCAAATGTTTTGTAAGCTCCTCGACAGTTTTTGGTTCACCATATTTTTTAATGTATGAAGGTGCACAATAAAGTTTAGTTTTATAAGTGCAGAGTTTTTTAACAAGTGTTGTTTGCTGTTTAGGTAAAACAAATGTGACGGCTAAGTCAAAGTGATCTCTAATTAAATCAGCTTCATTATTTTGATAATATACCTCTAGGGTGACACCAGGATTATCTCGTATAAATTGTGGTAGATACGGTGTTATGATTTTGAGAGCTACTAAGTTTCCTAGTGACACTCTGAGTTTTCCTGAGGTGTTTCCATTTTTATCTTTTAGTTCATTAATGACATTTTTAATATATTGTTCGGAGTCTCTTAATTTATTGTATAATTCTGTGCCGATATTTGTGATTTCAAGCGCACGCGTACTTCTATTAATTAAGCTCATGCCAAGGTCTTTTTCTAGTTCTTGAACTCGTCTACTAACAGTTGCCTGAGTTGTTCCTAGCTTGAGTGCAGCTTTTGTGAAACTACCAGTTTCCACCACATGCAAAAAAATCAAGATATCATTAATCATTTTTACTGCTCCAATAAAACAATAAATTTTATGGCAATTCATCAGCTATGGTAACATGTTATCTAGTTTATTGTCAAATCATTTAGACAATTACAGATATTAATTGGCTAAATGCTAAATATACATTTTCCCTTGCTACTAACACATTATGATTATTATTTAATACGTAAAGATGAGGATATTCCTTGCTATTTCATGGTATAATAACAGCTAGTATACAAGTCAAAAATATGATAAAATTATGAGTGAAGTTACTAAATATAAACCCTAAAACCATAAATTTAAATACCAAGTAAAATTTAGGAAGTTGGATAAATGCAAAAAACATTAAAGCCATT
>CAITEL010000321.1 GCA_903891375.1 uncultured Neisseriaceae bacterium | reverse complement strand
TTCATGGTTTGTTGAAGCGATTTCTATTAGTAACTACCACGAGTGGTTGCATTTGTTACAGGGTTATGCATGAAATATATCAGGTTATATGTAAGGTTAGGTTTGTTAGTGCTATTTATTGCTTTTTTTTACCTTACTGTTATTCTATTTTCGCAAATTATCTCAAAAAAAATATGGCCATATGTTTTAAGATTTATAGCTAAGGGTATTTTATTTTGTTCTGGTGGTTGTGTTATCCGAGATGCTACTTTATGTGATGCGTATATTACTCATAATCGGATGTACATTTCAAATCATGTTTCATGGTTGGATGTGGCGGTATTAAGCTCGGTTTATTCAATGAGTTTTGTTGGTAGAAAAGAAGTAAAGCATTGGCCAATTTTAAACAGTATAGTATCTAGTGCAGGTACAATATATATTGATCGTAAAAAAAAATCAGATGTTAAACGAGTAAATACAATACTCAGTAAAAAACTTCAACAAGGTTTAGCTATTGGCTTATTTCCTGAGGGTACAACGAGTGATGGTACTAAATTATTGCCATTTAAGGCACCATTATTGGAGTCAACTTTAATGGCTGATTCTGAAGTGGTTCCTGTGGTATTGGAATATTTTAATAAAGATGGGGGTAGATGCTTGGATGTTTCATATGCGGGCGAAATAACCTTCTGGCAAACAATTTCTAATACGCTACAGATGAGGGGATTTACGGTGAAAATAACGCAATTACCATCGATTAAGGCAACATCTTTTTCCTCACGGGATAAATTATCTGATGAATTATACACACAAATAAATAAAATCGTACAAAAATAATTGTTATCAAGGTGCATAAAATGTTTACAGCAAATCAAATAAACGAACAAATTGCAGATATTACTAAATTTCTTAATTTTCAAGTTAAAGATAAACCAGAGTTTGGTATGATTCTTGGTAGCGGATTAGGTGAATTAAGCGATGATGTTACAGATAAAATCACGATTCCATATTCTGCAATACCTCATTTACCGCAAAGTACAGCTCCAGGACATGCGGGTAACTTAATTTTTGGTAAGTTAGGTGGTCGTCAAGTTGTAATGATGCAAGGTAGACTTCATATATATGAGGGACATTTACCGGTGTCGGCAACATTACTTATCCGTGCTATGAAATTATTAGGTGTGCATACATTATTTATTACGTGTGCGGCTGGGGGATTAAATAATACCTTTAAAGTTGGTGATATAATGTTGATTGAAGATCATATTAACTTTAGTGGTACTAATCCATTACTTGGTGAAAATTTAAATAATTTTGGGCCACGGTTTTTAGGTATGTTTGACATCTATACCCCTGCACTTCGTGAGATTGTACTAAATGTTGCCATAACATCTAATATTCGCTTATGTCAAGGAGTATATGCTGCGATACTAGGGCCAGTTTATGGAACACGAGCAGAGTTACAAATGTACGTTAATAATCATTGTGATGCAATAGGGATGTCATTGGTGCATGAGGCTATAATTGCAGCACATAGTGGAATGAAAATCCTTGGTCTTGCTGCTATTACGGATTTAGCCTTGCCATATGCAACGCATCATGCAACAGAACAAGAGGTAATTGACGCAGGTAAACGTACACAAACTAAGTTTAAGGCATTATTGTTAGCAATACTATCCAATTTATAATGACTAAACTAGTGAACCACACAATGTAAAGTTTGCGTGGTTTAATCTTTAACACAGCTAACCATGTAATTTATGTCTGTATTTTGGCATATACTTGCATTAGCTGTAAATGGGTTATACTTTATTCCTTTGATGTCAGTTATTCTTAATCCATTTTTACTGAGTAACGAGCGTAATTCGGCAGGTTTAATGAATTTTGCATAATTGTGCGTTCCACGTGGCAGTAGTTTGAATATATATTCAGCTCCTACAACACCAAGCGCATAACTCTTTAAGGTGCGGTTAAGTGTTGAAAAAAAAGCCACCCCATTTGGTTTTAAGAGTTTAGTACAATTGGCGATTATTATATCTGGGTTTGGTACGTGTTCAAGCATTTCCATGCAAATTACTATGTCGTAGGTAGATGGATGTATTTCCGCCATACTTAACAAATCAATACATTGATAATCAACTGATAAACCACTTTCAAATAAGTGTAATTCTGCTGTTTCAATAGATTGCGGCGCCATATCGATACCTGTTACTATAGCCTTATTTTGTGCTAAACTTTCGGTTAGGATACCACCACCACAACCGACATCAATAACTTTTTTAGCATTAAGTTCAACATGGTTTTTAATAAATTGTAACCTTACTGGGTTAATTTGATGTAGTGTCTTAAATTCACCATCAGTGTTCCACCATTCATGTGCGAGGTTATTAAATTTATTAATCTCTTGTTGGTCAAAGTGTAGTTTAGTCATTTTCGTCTCGAGTATTACTTGCTAATTTTCTGCTAATTAAATTTAAGAAATCATCGCCAAATTTATTCATTTTATTATTGAGGCTATTTACTTCCGCCGTGAACTTATTATATGCAATGTATGCTGGAATTGCTACGAATAATCCCATGGCTGTTGCAACTAATGCTTCAGCTATACCTGGTGCTACTGTAGATAGGGTGGCTTGCCCCATATTACCTAATCCAATAAATGCATGCATTATTCCCCATACAGTGCCAAGTAACCCAATATATGGGCTTACCGAGCCAAATGTAGCTAGGGTAGACAGGCTATTTTCATAACGGTCGATTTCAGACTCGACGCTAGACGATAATGTTCTTTCAATATTCAGTAGTATTACTTCTGGGTTAGTTGTTCCTTGTTTATTTAACTTGTTATACTCGTTTATTCCATTATAAAAAAGAGCCGCAACGCTATGGTGCTCCTCTTTAGCACTTAAAGCGGTATATAAAGTTGATACATTATTAGTGTTTTTGAATTGGCGAAGAAACGATTTTGTTTCGTATTTTGCTTTACCTAAAAAAAACCATTTACTAAATATAATACCCCATGATACTATAGAAAAAAATACTAAGATGCCAATTACAATTTGTACAATTATACTTGCATTTAATATTAATTGAATAATAGAAATTTCTTGATTCATTTATGTGTTATTACCTTATAAAGTTTCGTATTTTTGGTGTTGCACCTAACAAACTACGTACATGAGCAATTAAGTACCAAGACACAAATTTTCGGACATTTGTCATCCCAGCGTAGGCTGGGATCCAGCCATTGCCCTTATTAAATTTAAAGGACATAAATATCCTTAAATAAAATATCTGATAACATTTGTCTAAGTACTTATATCTAAATATTTTGATGGCGCCGGGTATAAATATACATCAGTCATCAAAATATGAAGATAGAATTGATGCAGGTCAGTAGTTATAAAGTTTCGAATGCGCGGTGTGCTATATCTGTTCTATATTGCATACCATCAATATTAATTTTGTTAATAGCGTTATATACTTTTTGTTTTGCTTGTTCCAGATCTTCATCTAATGCGACAACGCACAGAACCCTACCACCAGAAGTATACAGTTTATCATTTTTTAATGTGCTTCCTGCATGAAATACCTTTACTTTGCTATTAAAGACAGTATCTACACCAGTAATTATATCATTATATCGAGGGTGAGTAGGGTAACCCTGCGTAGCAATTACAACCCCTAGCGCAAACTCATTATTCCAGCGTGGTTCACACATATTTAATTTTTTATGTAAGCCATCATTTATGAGAGTTACAAAATCACTTTCTAAGCGCATGAGTATTGGTTGGGTTTCTGGATCACCAAAGCGACAGTTAAATTCGAGTGCTTTGGGATTACCGTCGTGGTCAATCATAAGTCCAGCATAAAGAAACCCAGTGTATTCATGTCCTTCATTTCTCATCCCGTCAATAACAGGTTGAATAATTTCATCAATGACTCTATCGTGCAAACTTTGTGAAATGATAGGTGCAGGAGAATATGCACCCATTCCACCAGTGTTTGGTCCTTTATCGTCATTGAGTAATCGTTTATGATCTTGTGATGTTGCCATAGGTAGTATGTTATTTCCATCAATCATTACGATAAAACTTGCTTCAATTCCGTCTAGAAATTCTTCTATAACCACTTTATTGCCAGATTCACCAAAAATATTATGGGTGAATATATCGTCAATAAAAGCCATTGCTTCGTGCATAGTCGTTGCAACTAAGACACCTTTACCGGCAGCTAAGCCGTCAGCCTTAATTACAACTGGGATGTTTTCTTGTTTAAGATATTCTTTTGCTGTGGTTATATTATCAAAAGTAGCATATTTTGCTGTTGGGATTTTGTATTTGACCATGAAATCTTTTGCAAACGCTTTTGAGCTTTCTAATTGTGCACAAAATTTAGTTGGCCCCCATATTTTGAGATTATGTTCCTTAAATTTATCTACAATCCCTTGTGATAATGGTATTTCAGGGCCAACAACAGTGAATGCTATTTTATTAGTTTGAGCAAACGCAATTAACTGAGGTATTTCAGTTATATTTATATTTCTAACTTTATTTTCTAAAGCGGTTCCACCATTGCCTGGTGCAACATATACAATTTCACATAATGGGGATTGGGCAAGTTTCCACGCTATAGCGTGTTCTCTACCACCAGAACCAACGACTAATATTTTCATGATACGCTAACTATTTTAAATAATCACCCAAGATTATAGCATAAGTACAGAGTACTTTGCTGGTGAAAACTCGTGTTTGACATCGACATTGATTGGTGCTGTTTTTGTGTCATCTATATAGAGTCAATATTTAATGTTGAAAACAGCCACTTCAAAAATGAAATGGCGGTTTCAGTTATTAGCTTGGTTAATTCTTAACTAGTGGTTGTGGGTTTTGGTAATAATTAATTAATTTATTAGCTAACCAACCATGATCATCTGGGTTACTAAAGTTCTTGATTACATTAGTTGTATTCCCACCACCCCATAAAATCGCAAATATATTATTTTGTGTGGCAAACGCTAGTTTTCCGTTGTCACGACTCCAATCAAAATTATTAGCTTTACCATCATAATAAAGTAAATATTGCTGATAGTTATTGCATAAACCAAGTGGACAATGGTAACCATCGGTTAAGCTGGTTGGGTCAAGTATTGGCATAATAAAACTCCCTACAGCCATATTTGCATCTGTTGTACTATTGCCCATTATCATATTACTTAAATCAGGGTTTAAGTTATTGTCCCCAAAGAAGTATACAGGTGCAGTACTAAAAATATAACTACCAGCAGTACTATTATATAATTCTGGAGTTGATTCAGTGGTATTGCTAATATGTGATCCAGGTATTTGCCATAACATCATAGGAATGTTATTAAAACTTTTACTAACTTGTCCTACGGCTGTAATTAGATTATCCCATGAACGTGCATTGTAGAATGTTGCTTGTCCTGGAGAAGCACTATCATCCATTTCGTAACGATCAAACACGAAATAATCGGGAGAATATGCATTACCTGTAGTAATTGCACTTGGTGCATTTTTTTGTAACCATGTTGTAATAGGTGTTGAATATTGTTGTGCAATTTGATCAGTGGTTAAATCCTGATGCATCCAATATCCAGAGCGAACGGCCCACATATTATCTTGCCAACCAAAGGTAACTTGTTCCGATTTTGATATTGCTGGTGCAAATGTACGAATTAACCAATTATTAGCCTGAACCCAACCATCAAATCCAGCTGGAAAATTTGGTCGAACATACTTACTGTGATCATAATCTGGCTGAGTAACACAAGCATTAAACCATTGGCCAACTTGTGAATAGCTCTCAGTACCTTGTATCATATTATTTATTCCAACTCCCCAATATTGATCTCCTGCACTACTAGTTATCCACACCGGGAAAGTATCCTTAAACATTTGTGTTAGAATGGAATACGCAGTACCAGTATAAGTTTTACCGTAAGAATCCTTACGTGGTAATTTATCAGACCAATCCGTAATACTATTTTTATCATTATTTGTGTATGAATATGTATTAGTTAATACACATAAAGCCTGATCAATAGCATTGTTGACTACTCCACTAGTTAATAAGGCATTTACTTTAGGTATATATGCGCCTCCACTGATACCTTCACTTTGTTGTAGTGCGCCTAATAAATCTGGATTCATGATTAATGAGCCATAATATTTTTGTCCATTTAATATTACAGGTTTATCAGCCAAGGCTATAGCATCCGCACCTAATCCTACAAAATGTCGTCCCATAATATAGGTTGCATTTTGCTTATTTATGTCTGGTGTTGCTGTATTGGTAAAATCAGATAGGTTTTCTCCCCCACTCATTTGCCCAGTGTACTCTACAATCACTACTCGGCTTGGGTGGTTGTTCACAGTGCTTACATTAGTTAAATCACCAGTCATACGTAGTGCATTCATTGGTGGGTCAATTACTCCAGGGTCGCCATCACCATTTATCCCAGCATATTTAAATACAGCATCTACGGGTTTATTACCAAAGCCATCATCACCATTAAAAGCATTGGTTGGATCAATATTTGGCCCCCCAATTGCCCCCATTGCTAGATATTCTGGCCATCCAGCAACCATTGCACTTGATTGTTGTTTTTTAAAATTAATGCTAGCGTTTGGAATGTTACTTGATAATATCAATGGCGTTGGCGTAGAAGTTATAGTATACCATGGGGCATTAATGGTTAGAGCAATAGCTGATTCAGTGAAATAATAAGTCTGACTAAGTAGAGCGTTTGTATTGTACTTATATTTACTATTGTCTGCTGCAAACTGTACTAATTGCCCTAACGGCGCATTATTTACACTAATATCTACTGCATATGTCGAATTTAAAGCTTTAGTAAAATTTAAATTAGTTATAGAGGTTTGATTATCACTAACTACAACAGTTTGTGGAGTGACATTATAATAAGTATTAGTTATGGGGTCAGCTAATCCAAGTAAGCTAACGGTATATGTATCGGTTGGTAAATTATTAAATTGGAAATTACTACCAATAGATGCCATAAAAAAGTAATCTTTATTAGCTGTTGTGGCATGCACTACACCGTTTATCATGCCAATATCTTTAAATATATTAGTATCTGCACCAGATATATTTGCCACATTAATGCTTATATTACCTTGTGGTTGCCTAGCCTCGGTATAAGTGAAATTCAAATTAGCGGTTGCAGGTGATGGTCCAATTGGTACATCTACGGTAGCTGAAGCTGGAATATAATTTGGGGTGATTTGTCCACCTTTTGCATCAGGTAATGAAGAGTTGTCTAAAATAAGTGAATACTTTCCTGGTAGGATATCTGTATATTTAGTCGTAACTTGACTAGATACTCTTGGGTCAACAACAATTGGCGTTAACGTTGTTTGTTGTGATGGCGCAGCTATATTTAATTTAATTGAACAACTACTTGTGTTAGGGCATAGAGGTAATAATTGAGTTGTATCAACTGTTATATCAAGTTCACCAGTTGTAATCGGCGGTGGTGGAGGCGGTGGCGGAGTATCTCCGTCTATTGAAACACTATCGACATTAAAAGAGGTAATTGGGCCTGAAAAAGAAGTGTTAATCACAAAACTCTTAGAAGTATTAGCTGGAATCTGGCACCATGAAGCTCCAGCACAGCTTATTGGTTGGTTGATAATTAAATCGGTATCAGCCTCTTTTTGTTCCAAGCTAGTTGCTAAATTTACATTATCAGATTGAGCGACATCACTAATTACTGGGTTTGCATTATTTAATTGTAAATTATGCATTTTAATTACTAGATTATTAGTTAATTGAGCAGTGGGGCACGTATTTTTAATTGTAAATTTTAATTGTGCAGTTGAATACCATTCCGCTGATAAAACAGTAGTGGTATAATTATCACCATTTGATTGTGGTGCAAGATTAAAACAATTCGTTGTAGATGTTGTGTTGTTTACAATATTCGAAGGCTTTACATTCAAGGCGTTATCTAATGTAGCCATTGCTGAAAATGGAGTTTTAATTTGTGGGTTTATTTTTTCACTAATAGTATTAACGGTTGGATTTATGGGAACATTATCAGGTTTTATTGAATCCTGATTATTCACATTGACATTGCCACCACTATTACATGCACTTATAAAAATAACGACCATTATTGCTGTAATTTTCATTGCCAGATTTTTCATGTTTTTTCCAATAAAAAGTATATGGCAATTATACAGTAATAGACCTCTTAGTTTATACCGCTAAAAGTGGATAAGTGTTATTCCAGAATAATCTCAGTAATTTTTTGTGGTTGCTCTAATTGCAGCATATGTGCAGTATTATCAATGATATGGAGTGTTGAATTTGGTATCATATTATGTAAATTTTTTGAATTTATCGGGTTCACTAAAACATCTTCATTGCCAGTTATTATTGTTGTACTGCAAGAAATTTTATGGATAATTTCTGTTGTGTCATGAGTCAAGCACGCATTTAATTGTCCGAATAGTCCATCAAGTGTTTGAGGGTTATTTACTACACGGTTAATAGCGAGATTTATATTCTCTTGCTTGGTTAAAAAAGCATTACAAAATATAGTTGGAATTACAGTTTTTGCAATTAATTCTCTATTAATGTTCGATTTAGCAAGATCATGTCGGTTGATAAGAAATAATTTTGTGACTTCATTAAACTTAGTGGCAGTAGAGAGTAAATATAAATGATTGATTAAGTGCGGGGACATTATTGCTATATGTTGAGCAATTGCTCCACCCATAGAATGACCAATCAGATTAACCTTATTAAGGTTCAAGTGAGATACAATATCAACTATCATAGTTGCCATTTGCATGGTGGTATATTTACCAGACGGTTGTGGGCTTTTCCCAGCACCGATATTATCGATGAGTAAAATAGTACAATCTTGTTGATTGAGGATCAAGTCTGATACTTTGTACCATGCTTCATAAGTAGCAGTGAATCCACCAAGAAAAATATACACTGGTGCGTTCCCATTATTAGATTTATTATAAAATTGATAATGTAGCATTAGGTTACCTTTAAAAAAGTGTGCTATTATTAGTTACAAATTGGTTATATTGATTTAAGATTTCATCAATTTCTTGAAGTTTTTCTTGGTTAAATGGATAAAATGGAGTAACAACTTCTGTAGCAATTGCGCCTGCAAACATGGTTTGAACTAAGCCATCCGTTTTTTCAATTATTGTACTGTTGAAACCACCTAGGCAACCACCAGATGCTATTATTGGAGTTTTAATGTATGCTTTTAGATTAAGTAAATACTGTCTGGTTATTGGTCCAAATCCACTACCATATATTGTACCATGTATGTTACCGAGTAATGGATCTCCAATTGCCATCGGTTGATGTTGTTTAATTAATCCTGTATAAAAACTTGTTGCACGAAGTAGTGGTAATATAGTAATCGCATCAATTTCAGAATCTTCCGCTTGTTTTGCAGAGTTTAAGAGAGCATTATCATCGCCAGCTAATTTTGCAATTAACGTACAGCTATAATTTTTCTTACTAAATTCATTTTTTATTTGATTAATGATTCTGTAAACCATTCCTTGTTTGTCTGCGACAATAGTTGAAGTATTTAAATTTGGGCAGGATAAATTTAGTTCAATAATATTGACACCATTTTCATATAATTGCGTTGCAAGAAACGTTAATTCAGCAATTGGGTCCTTGTGAGCGCTATCTGGATTAATTGCAATACTGGGAATTAATTGAGGGGTCGAATGTTGTTTATGATAATTAGAAATTTCGGTTAACATTTGTTTGAGGCCAGGGTTTCTCATTCCTGATGAAACCATCAGGTTGTTATCAACGCATGATACAATTGGATTTTTGTTGCCTTGTCTTGCATCTAAAGTAAATGATTTTGTGACAAATGCACCTAAAAGTTTGCTATTCTCAGCAATTAAGTTAAAAGTTTTAAAATCTAATATACTGTCATTTGCGCCAATAATTAATGGTGAATTAAGTAGTGTATTGCCAAGTTTTACAGATATGTTTTGTTTCATCGGTGTGTTTTTCCTAAAATTAAGTATCATGTTAAATATATAGAGGTTTTTTGAATAACAGCTCGCGCAATCTAATAAAAGGTGTTTCAATGCAGATAAATAGTAACCAAGCTGAAATTAGAACACATATTGTTGCGGTTGAAAATATAGCAATATTACTAGAAAATAAATGACGATTATTAATAATTGAAATTATGAAATGATTAATTGGCTTTTCAACTAAATATATTGCAAAAGAAAGTTTAGCTATAGTAGGCGTCAGAGGAATGTTGGTTTTGTATAAAAATGAATTGGGGCTTAGGGCTGAAATTACTAATAAGCCAAAACTAATTCCAAGTATTGGGTAACTGATTATCGTAGCAATCAAGGTATAATGTTTGTAGTAAATTAATAAAACAGTTGGTATGGTGCAAAGTATTCCTATGGTAAAAGATAAATTACCATTTGATGTTAGTTTCTGCCATATAGAGCTATGAAAGTTTTTTAAAATTGCAATAGAAACGCCTATTATTAATTCATCAAGGCGACATGGTGTAAAAAAATATATCATGGTTTGATATATTGAAAATTGTCTAAAGTTGAGGTTATTAGTATATTCTGTTCCATGGATATAATGGAACCAAATATAACCACGTAGAATTATGCCAATGATTATAAATAAAGCAATTAAGATCCAAGTTAATTTAAGTGATTTGAGTTGAATGAATAGTATAAAAATGATGGGGAGTATTAAATAAAATTGTTCTTCTATGCAAAGAGACCATGTGTAAGACAAAGCAGTTCCAGTTATTAACACCAGATTTGTAGTGAAAGTCAAAACTTTCCATAAGTCAGGTAAAGTAACTGCATCTCTAAATTCAAGAAAAATCCAATAAAATAAAACAACAATTAAATAATTAGGAACGGTTCGTAAAATACGACGAAAGATAAAAGTTGAAATTAAAAATTTAGAGTTTGTTTGAATGCTGGAAAAGATTTGATTTCCGATTAAAACACCACTTAGAACAAAAAATAAGTCAACCCCAATCCATCCGACTTGAGTGATTATCCCAAACGTAATATTGTGGTTCGCATAATAAAAATTATGCAGAAAAACTAATAATATTGCAATTGCTCTGAGAGTGGTTAGTCCGTTGTTTCTATTCATTAGTATGTATAATCATTATAAGAGTCGGTTAATCAGAGGTTTTAATTATAAATATAATATCATTGAAATCAATTTCTAATGCCATAAATAATTTTATAGCATTAGAAAACGATATATCGGTGACACCTGCTTCAAATTTGGTTATAGTGCCATGATGCATTTTGGTTTTTTCAGCGAGTTCACGGACAGACAACCCTTCAGTTTTTCGTCTGTTTTTGCAAAACTCACCTAAACGTTGGTTTAAGTTTGTATACGTTAAATGTTGCATAACTAAATCACCTTATTTGATTAATCTGAGATGCTTAAGGTTTGGCATTCTGTCATTTACTGGTTTAATGTTAGCATTATTAAAAAATGAAGTTATTTGAAAAATACTATTTTTATCTAACGCTAAGTACTTTATTTTAAATATATTATAATCCCATTCTTCTGTTTTAAGTGTTTTCATGTTTCTTACGGTTATAGTTTCCACTAAAATATTACATGCTTCTAGGGTATAATCATCATTAGAAAAAAAGTTTAAGACAGTAGATATCATAATAACAT
>CAITEL010000320.1 GCA_903891375.1 uncultured Neisseriaceae bacterium | reverse complement strand
TGATTGTGGATGAAGCTTTATCAGTTGGTGATATGTTTTTTCAAGCAAAATGCATGACTAAGATGAAACAACTTATACAGAGTGAGAATGTGACTGTTTTATTTGTTTCGCATGATATTTCTAGTGTTAAAGCTCTCTGTAATAAAGCAATACTACTTGATGGTGGTGAAATAGCTTCTTTAGGTGATGCATCAAAGGTTACCGAGGAATACTTTAGTTATAGATTTAAAAATAATCAATCTAAAATAAATAAAAACAAGCCTCAAAATAATAATGAGCATGTTTTGAGTGTTTCGCAAAATAATTTTAATTATTCTGCAGATAAATTTAATGAAACTAATTCATTTCAAAGAATCAAAAATGGTAAAGCGAGTTTCATGAATGTAGTGTTATTGGATGCGAATGAAAAGCCTATTGAACAGGTGAACTTTGGTGATATTATTACATTACGTTGTTTTGTAAAAATTCATGAAGATATACATAATTTAATTTTTGGCTTCCATGTAAGAAATACTAATGGCGTTGAGATTTTGTATGATGATACAGTTTTACAAGGCTGTGATTTATTATCAGTTGTTGCAGGTGAAACGTATGTAGTTGATTGGAAGTTTAAAATCATATTGCAAGAAAGTAACTATAATATAGCAGTTGTTATGTCAATTCCCATTAATTTAGCGGTTGCTGATGTTGATATGTGTGATTTTATACCAATTGCCACACAATTTTCTGTTTTATCACAACAAAATAGAATTTATGCTGCGATACATGCAAATAGTAAATATATACTTAGAAATATCACTAGCAATGATTAAAGAATATTTGAATAAATTGTTTAATAACAAAATTATGAAATTGCATATTGGTTGTGGTACTCTGTACAAAGATGGTTGGATAATGAACAAGAGTTTGGAGTCAGTTCATTCAAAGAACTATGCAACATTGATTATAGAATAGATAGCATGTTTTTTGATATTATTAAATAATTTTAGAATTGTAAACAAGTCATATGATATTAGTAACTAAAACACATTTGCCAGTGCGTAAATCATTTGAGAAATACGTAGATAGAATTTATGCATCCAACTGGTTGACTAATTTTGGACAATTAGAGCAAGAGTTAACGGATAAACTTAAAGAATTTCTCGAGGTGGATAATTTACTTCTTACCTCAAATGGCACGTTAGCCATGCAGGTTGTATATAAAGCATTATGTTTAACTGGAGAAGTTATTACAACTCCGTTTTCATTTGTTGCAACAACAAGTTCATTGGATTGGAGTGGATTAAAACCAATTTTTGTAGATATAGATATTAATAGTCTTAATTTGGATTCAAAACTTATTGCAGATAAAATCACATCAAAAACATCAGCAATACTACCTGTTCATGTATTCGGTAGGGCATGCCAAGTTGAGGAAATTCAAAAAGTAGCAGATGCAAATAATGTAAAAGTAATATATGATGCAGCGCATGCCTTTAATGTACGAATGAATAATACAGGTGAGAGTATTCTTAATTTTGGTGATGTGTCAACCTTAAGTTTTCATGCGGCAAAGTTATTTCATACTATAGAGGGCGGTGCAATAGTATCTAAAGATGGTAACTTAATTAAAGAATGTAGAAAGCTTATTAATTTCGGTATCACTGGCTATGATCAAATAGATGGTGGTGGAATTAATTGTAAAATGAATGAATTCTCAGCCGCTATGGGCTTGGCAGTGCTTGAAAATATTGATTTTATTATGGATGGTAGAGCTAAGGTAGATGACTTATATAGAAAGTTCTTACCTTCAGAGCTAATTCCGTTGCTTGTAAATATTGCTTCAAATAATCATAGTTATTTTCCGATTTTGCTTAAAGATGAAGAAGAATGCTTAACTGTTCGTGATGCTCTTATTGCTAATAACATAATGCCAAGACGATATTTTTATCCATCACTAGATACGTTAAGCTATGTCGGTAAGCAATTTTGCCCAATATCACGAAACATTTCTAGTCGTATTCTTTGTTTACCCATGTATGAAACATTATTAGATACTCAAATCCAACAAATATCTAATATAATTATGAGTGAGTTAAGCTTATGAATATCCTAATTATCACAGATAATGAATTTTTATATAATAATTTTTGTAAGATATTAGTAAAACATGAATTAAATAATAACCACTGTTTTGAATTTAGATACTCAATTAACAATAAATTTTTTATAGAAAAGTATTCAAATAATAACGAATTTCAGTCAATAAATTTAAAAAACAATATAGAGTTAGAGTATGTGGTATCAACATTTAAACTGGTTATTTCATTACACTGTAAGCAATTATTTCCTAATGTGCTAGTAAATAAAATTCGCTGTATTAATATTCATCCTGGATTTAATCCATATAATAGAGGTTGGTACCCGCAGGTTTTTTCAATAATCAATAAGAAGCCTTTAGGTGCGACTATTCATGAAATGGATGAAGAGTTAGATCATGGGGATATAATTGTGCAAGAATATGTAAATATTGAATCGTGGGATACATCTGGGTCGATTTATCAAAAATTGCTGGTTACTGAAGTTAATTTGTTAGATAAACATATTCTACGTATTATCGATAATGATTATAATGTACAAATGCCTGTAGAAGAAGGTAATGTTAATTATATTAAAGATTATGTTAATTTGTGTGAAATAAAATTAGATGCGGTGGCAACATACGGTGAAGTTATTGATAGGTTAAGAGCTTTGTCACACGATGGTTTCAATAATGCCTATTTTTATGATAATTTTAATAATAAAGTTCATATTGAATTGCGATGTTTACACGTAGATGATGCGCAATGAAAATTGTTTCAGTGATTGGTGCAAGACCACAATTTATGTAATTACGCAGTGATCCTGTAAATTAACTACTTGCATGCGTAATTAATATCTAAATATTATGATGGCGCTGTGTGTTTAACATTATTTTTTATTTGGGAATACTTAGTATGGCTAATATAATAAATCGTAAAATTTCTGTCATTGGGTTAGGATATGTAGGATTACCTTTGGCGGTAGCATTTGGTTTAAAAGATCAGGTAATTGGTTTTGACATTGATGGAAAAAGAATTGCTGAACTTAAAAATGCAATAGATCGTACTAAAGAGGTCACAAATAAAGAATTAGAGAAAACTAATATTTTATTTACTTCTAATATTGATGATGTGGTTCGAGCTGATTTTCATATTGTTGCAGTTCCAACTCCTGTTGATGATGCGCATGTTCCAGATCTTACTCCTTTAGAAATGGTATCTCAAACATTGGGTAAAGTATTGAAAACTGGAGATGTTGTCGTTTATGAGTCAACTGTATATCCTGGTGTTACAGAAGAAATATGTATCCCAATATTAGAAAACGTATCTGGGCTAAAATGTGGTGTTGATTTTTCAGTTGGTTATTCTCCTGAAAGAATCAATCCAGGGGATAAAGAACGTACTTTTACAAATATTTTAAAAATAGTTTCTGGACAAGATAATGTTACATTAGATATAATTGCGGATGTATATTCAAGTGTTGTAGTTGCAGGTGTACATAAGGCAAGTTCTATAAAAGTTGCGGAGGCTGCAAAAGTTATTGAAAATACACAACGTGATTTAAATATTGCTTTAATGAATGAATTAGCGATAATATTTGAACGCATGAATATAGATACGACAGAAGTTCTGGAAGCCGCTGGAACAAAGTGGAATTTTCTACCATTTAAACCAGGTTTGGTTGGTGGGCATTGTATTGGAGTTGATCCGTATTATTTGACGCATAAAGCTGAGAAATTAGGGTATATTCCTCAAGTTATCCATGCGGGTCGTCGGATTAATGATAATATGGGTAGATTTATTGCACGTAAAGGGATTAAATTATTAATGCAACAAGGACATAATATGCAAAATTTGAATGTTGCGGTATTAGGATTTACATTTAAAGAAAATTGTCCAGATGTGCGTAATACTCGTGCGGTTGATTTAGTGCGTGAATTTGAGGATTATGGTGCAAAAGTGTTTGTAGTTGATCCTGTTGCGGATAGTATAGCTGTAAAAGATGAGTACGGTATACAGCTAACAGATTTTAATAATCTTGAAAAAGTTTCAATATTGGTTGTAGCAGTAGGACATGATACATTCAAAAATATAAAGTTAAATGAAATAACTTCGAAAGTTGAAATGGGTGGGGTTATATTAGACGTTAAGGCAATATTACCAAAAGATGACCTGATCTCTAATGGTTATCGTTTGTGGAGATTATAAGATGAGAAAACAATAATGTTTAAAAAAGTATTCACTGATATTTACTTGGCTTTGATGATGTGGCAAGCATGGACCATATTGGGGATGCAAGAAATTAGATCATTATATAAACGTTCTTTTCTCGGGCCATGGTGGATTACTATCTCGCTAGGTATAAGTATTGGGGCAATGGGTTTACTATATGCAAAACTATTTCATATGACACTTACGGAATATTTACCGTATTTAACAAATGGTTTAATTAGTTGGACACTTATTAGTGCGCTAATTATACAAAGTTCAACGATATTTGTGGTTAATGAGGGGGTGATTAGACAAACAAATTTACCATTCTCTTTTTATATCTTCCGTATGATTTGTAAAAGTATCATTACTTGGGC
This sequence comes from uncultured Neisseriaceae bacterium, assembly GCA_903891375.1. Classification (GTDB taxonomy): domain Bacteria; phylum Pseudomonadota; class Gammaproteobacteria; order Burkholderiales; family UBA11063; genus Aquella. The sequence continues at coordinate 226 of CAITEL010000320.1, read as the reverse complement.
ACACCATTTAATAATATTAGTATTTGTACTGATATGTTTTGGTAAAATTCCTGACTTAAATATTTTGTGGATATTTATATCAATGTTTCTAATAATAATTGCCGCATTTTCTTGGAGTTTAATTTTTGGTACTCTGTGCTTATACTTTAGAGATTTACAACAAATTATAGTTAGTTTAGTTCAACTGGTGTTTTTTGTTACGCCAATTTTTTGGATGCCAAAACTC
>CAITEL010000319.1 GCA_903891375.1 uncultured Neisseriaceae bacterium | reverse complement strand
TTAGATATGTGTCAGCAGTTGCAAATATTATATTAAAACTACACACAGTGAGTGCAACACCTAAACCCAAATACAGCATTTCCAACCATGTGGATTGTGTATCATTCATCTCGGCATCAGATATTGCTTGGTATGCAACCTGCCACATATTACCAGGTATTGCCCCAAAAGAAGCGAAATACACTATATGTTTAATAAACGACCACACGTGCTGCGATGGATTTGCTATAAATTCATCGCAGATTTTTTTCCAGCCTGTGTTATAAGTTGCATATAATTTCATGGTTAGCGCTTGAGTTGGCCCTTCTGCGACTCCAGGGAATATTCCTGAAAAATATCCTGCTTGGCTTGTGTTTAATTTAAGCGTATTTGTACCAATGGACACCCCCCAAGACTGCATAGCATCCCATCCAGGTATAGCTAAACCAGCACCCAATACTATAAAAATAGATTTAATCAGTTTATTCTGTGTAAACTTCTGATTTGTATTTATACAACAGGTATTAACAATATTGTACATTGTTGACATAACAATCATTACTACAAAGCATAATGTAGTTTGAGTAAACATTTGGGTTTTAAAATTGCTGTCATTTTTATCCGCAAATATATCATAAGTTAGTGCAGTTAATGGTGCCCAAGCTAAATCACGAAAGAAGTTTACAAATACTTCTTCAGATATTGATATTTCTTTTACTATTGCACCTAGCGATTTTTTATTAAATTGAATAATTGTGTTTGAAGATTCTATATTACCATTAGTTATTGTTTTTGAGAGGGTTTCTATATTTTGAGATAAAGCAAATAAATAATTCCGCACATCTTTAGAAGGTAAATTACCCAGTTGTGATAATAATAAATACTGGTTGAATCATACTATTTATATTATTCTCCATATTTGATGAAAAATATTCATTGCAGAAATCTTCTACCAATTTTTTATTTTCTGTTATTTGTGGCGAACTGTTAACACCTTCTTCTAACAATGGTTGTCCTGAATTTTGAGATGCTCTTGAGTGAGGAAAAGAAATGTCCAATTTGAAAGCTCCATTAGAAAAATTAGATATGTATATAACATATTGCAGACGTTAGTATAACATAATATTTTCTAGGATAGTTAATTCAACTTCCTCTATTCACAAGAATCCCTGTATTATGCTATAATCATTGTCTCAACTAAATGAATATAAACTACATGAAAAATCTTGTAACATGGTACAACCAACAAACACATGATAATACATTGATTTTTGACCAACACCAATTAAATACATTATCTCAATTTGATCATTTTATAGCCACACTTAATAAAAATATTCTTTCTCGAATGTTCAATACTCCTGTAACATTAGGCTTTTATATATATGGCTCTGTTGGTCGTGGTAAATCAATGTTAATTAATGAGTTTTTTAAGCAAATACCCATTACAAAAAAATTGCGAATACACTTTCACGAATTTATGCACGAAATACACCAAAATCTTGCCACTCTAAAACACAAAGCAGAACCATTAGAAACAATCGTTAAAGATTTAAAAAAACTATATACAGTTATATTTTTAGATGAAATGCATGTTAGTGATATTGCCACAGCCATGATACTAAATGGTTTATTTAGTGCATTATTTAAAGAGAAAATCTATATTATTACCTCTTCAAATTACGCTCCACAAGAATTATATCCAAATGGACTTATGCGTGATAGATTTTTACCAGCAATTCAACTAATAGAAAAAAATTTAACAATAATGTCACTAGATGGACCACTAGATTATCGCTTAGCCAATAATAGTGATAATATGCTTTTTTTTATAAAAGAGTTTAACGCCTCTTCACATTTATGTAATGTATTTAATGAAATACGTCAAAATAATACGGTTGACGAAAATAAATTTATCACTATTTCACATCGTGAAATTTTATATATTAAAAAAAGTAAAAATATTATTTGGTTTGATTTTAATATTATTTGTGGAGATATGCGTAGCCAACTTGACTACCTAGAATTATCACAAGAGTTTAATTGGTTTGTCATTGAAAATATTGAAAGTCTAACCACAAACAAAAAAGATGTAGCACGCAGATTCACTTGGTTAATTGATATTTTATACGATGAAAATAAAAAATTAGTACTTTCTTGTAATTGTGATATAGCTGATATTTATCCACATGGAGATTTTGCTAACGAATTTAACCGAACCATTAGTCGATTAAAAGAGATGCAGACTACCGAATATTTAATGAAAATGCCAATTAACCATATTATTGAAACTTAAAAAGTATTATATGCATAATTTAACAAATTGCTTTATAGCAAACTGGGATACCCCCGCTAATGTACACACTTTAATTACCACTAGAAATGGTGGATTTTCCACAGGTGATTATGCGAGTTTTAATCTTGCCACTCATGTGGGTGATGATAACTCATTGGTCTTGAAAAATCGCCAATTGCTACAACAAACATTACCTAGCACCCCTATTTGGCTAAATCAAACTCACAGCAATAATATATTAAATATTAATGCAAAATGCGATGGCGACAACAAAAATGTTTTAAATAATGAATTTGACGCAATCATCATAACTAAACCAAATATAGTGGGTGTAGTAATGACGGCTGACTGCATTCCAATATTAATCACCAATAAACATGGTAGCTTCGTAGTGGCAATACATGCAGGCTGGAAAGGTTTATACAATAACATTATAAGTAATACGATTAACAAGTTGGGTGAACCTATGGACAACATTTTAGTTTACATTGGCCCTACTATATGTAAAGAACATTTTGAAGTTGGTACTGAGCTATATCAAAGTTTTATTGAGTTAGATATAAATTATAAAACACAATTTAAGCAAAAAAATAATAGCAAATACCTATGTAACTTAGTAGGAATAGCCGAAATGCAGTTATTAAAATTAAGAGTCACATCACTTAACATAACAAAAAGTCATTTTTGTACTTATTGCAATAACAATGAATTTTACTCATACCGAAAAGATGGTGTGACAGGGCGTATAGCTAGCTTAATTTGGTTTGAATAATTTATTACTGACACACATGACATTAGTAATATTTCCATTTGCTTTAGCGTCTCTCCAAATAACATCGAATGTTTCACATGATCCACGTATATAACTAACATTCTTTTCTTGTAAATCATTAATTAAAGTCTCTTCAAATATATTTGGAGATTTAATATCTAAAACACATTGCAGATTTAACTTACATCGATGCTCCATTTGGTTTAATAAAAACGTTCGATAAGATACCAATATAGTTGATCCAGCAAAAAATAATCCACTATTAATCAGAAACATAACAATAAATATTTTCTGCACCTTCGAACTAAAAAATTTCACATTGTATTTAAAGATAACAATTAAAGCAATAGCTGGAATTAAAATCACTTGCGGGACATAACGCATATAAATCCAATAAGGATTAATAATAATACTTGTCACTACTATCGTCATGCATAACATGATGGCAATAGCTGAGAAGTCACCACATTTGGTATCATTCCATATTTTTCTGAAGTATTTAATAATAACATACAAACCCACCACAAGTAAGACGCACCAAAATGGGCCTAATGCAGCTGAATCATAATCGGCAGCCACATAACCCTTAACATTTGGTAAAAATGATACGACTGGATAATGAATTGGGTAAGGAAATAAATAACTAATCAAATAATTAATGATTTTATATGTAGACCAATTAAATGGTGAGTAGTTATTAGGATCCACAACAGCTATATGTAGTTTATCGTCTCCCATTATAGGCCAAAAAACATGTTTACCTGCTAATAAATTTTGAACATATGGATGCCAACACATAAAAATTTCAAAACCAATTAAAACAATTATTAATGTGAAATAATGCGCTAAAATATTCTTATAGCTTTTCTTTAGTTGATAATATTCAAATATAACTTTGACTCCCAATATTATACCTAAAATAACTATGGCATAAGCAACACCACTTGTTTTAATATTTAATAATATTGTTGTTGTGGTACATATATTTAGTAAAGCAAAAAAAGTTATGTTATATTCTTTTGTATTGCAACTATTATGGAACCATAATATGGAGCTAAATAATAGCACAGTGTAACACATTAGTAAATTTGCATCAACATAAAAAGTTAAATATTGAGAGGTAAAGAATGGATTAAACGCAATATAACTTGCAATTAAAATACATGCATTACGTTGTAATTTGAATACTTCATCTAATACCAGTATAGTCATACAAAAGCCGTACATAGCAAATAATATATTAATCATTTTACCGACTTGAACGCTATTAGTGACAGTAACAAACGCATACGCTAAAAGTTCATTTGCATATGGATACGTATATTTAAATATTTCATTTATATTTAAATTAATCTTTGTAGAACTATATATCGGGTTCCAACCATGTTTAAATAAAAGAATAATTGGTTGGTGATACCATCTACCATCCCCAGCTTTATCAAAAGTATAGAAAGAAACCACCCCCGCAATAAAAAAAAATAACAACCACAATAAGCATGCTTTTTAATGAGTTTATTGATATTTTTAATGAAAAATATGTAATAAATACACTGATAATTAGAGCCAATGGCATAACTAAACTGGCATAATCAAGTCGTAAAAACCAAATGAATTGATATAATATCACTATTGATAAAAATAAACTAGCAATCAACG
>CAITEL010000318.1 GCA_903891375.1 uncultured Neisseriaceae bacterium | reverse complement strand
TAAATATTGTTTTTCATTAAATACGCCATAATTAATAGCGATTGTTTTTAGGGCATCTTTAATATAAAATTTTAAGTCAACATCCATAGCAACATTAAAATCAAGACGAATAATTGGATACTCCTGCCAATCCCATGGGCTATTGTAAATCCACTGGTCTTTAAATAATTCTTTTTTGCCAAGAAATACTTCATTTAAGGTGGATAGTAGTGTGCTCTTACCAAATCTACGTGGACGAGATAGAAAGAAACTAACAGGGTATTTAACCATTTCATAAATTAATTTAGTTTTATCAATATACAGAAAATTATTAGTTAAAATAGTTGTAATATCAGATTTGCTGATTGGTAATGGTCTTAATTCTTGTTCTTGTTGCATAGTAGTATACTTAACTTTAAATTATTTATATAAGGCATAATTATAACATTTATTGATAAATGTAGCTTATCAATATTTTAATCTCATACTTTGGAAGCATGTGCGAACCTCATTAAATACAAATGCCATAAATTCAGCTGTTTTATGCGCAGGTGCATTATCCATATTTATCACAGTCTATTTAGATACTTAATAAATTCTCGTATGTATTTCTTGTATCACAACACCAAGGAATTTATGTGTATCTGCAATAGAAATTATTTCATAATCTAATGTAATGAGAGAGAATCTGTTAAAAAATTTAACAATTTTTATTGCATTATTTTCAGATATTATTACAGTATCACCTACTTTAGGTTGAATTTCTGGGTTAATTAGGTATGTTACAGTTTTATTATTATAATTCTCAACAATATAAAAAAATTTAGGATTTACATTGGCGCATTCATTGTTAATAATATATTTAGTTGCTAATTTTATATTGAAGGTATCCAACCATAAATTAATATCATCAATTTCAATTACTGGAATCTTAATGTCTTCGCACATTGTCTTATATACAGGTGGTTCAACTATTCCTTTGAGTTGAGAGATAGTAACATTAAAAAATTTTGCTAGTGTATTTAATGTATTTGTATTTGGGTTTATACTACTACCCGAAAGTATTCTGTCAATAGTTGGCACTGTGATACCTGTACTACGATATAATTGTGAACTATTGACAATACCACATTGAAGCATAAGGTGTCTTAGTGTTGTGGCCATTAAGTTAGGTTGATGTGTTTGTTCCACACTGTTGTGTGTATTTTTTGCATAAAAGTTACTTATTGTTTGTCATTTTTTAATAATTACATATCTAGTTTATTATTTTACAGAAATTGCGCTCTGCTTTTAATATGCTCGCAGGAAATTTTTGAATAACGTCATTGCGTAATCTTTCAGCATATTCATCTAAGTACTTGTTAAATAATTCTTGACTTATACAATCATAGCGGGCGATTAATTCATCTTTTTCTATATCTTCCTCTAGACTATAATCAATGAAACATCCAGTATTTACAACATCAGGTAGATGTTCTTTATAAAGGTAAGATATAAAATTATCTTTTGAGTTCTTATCTATTATTAATTTTACAGTATAAACAAACATAATTAAATCCTTATAATCCTAAATTAATTTCAGCGAGTATTCTATCATACTTAGTTATTAAGTGTGGAAATATAAATGAAAATATCATAAGTTAAATAATGCAATTAAAATTCATGTAATATAATTATTTTGTGCGAACTTTACCCTTCGTGCAAAAGTAGAATAGTATGGGGATATTAAAATATTTCAAACAAGTTATATGGTATTATGTGCATGGTGTGGTAAGTAATGACAGTATTATCGGGGTAAATTAGGGCACAACTGATTATAAGGTGTTCACATATAGAATAAAAGGCTCTATATGGGTTTCAATGTCTTTCACCAAATATTATAAATATTAATTAACAGGCTGTTTTTTATTGTTTATTTTATTTTCTGATTCATGTGTGTTTTTACAATAAAGCAGACCTATTGTAAAAGACCATTGACCCTATATGGAGCCTTTAAAATATTGATAAGTTATATTTATCAATAAATGTTATAATTATGGCTTGTATAACAATTTAAAGTTAAGTATATCTTATGCACCAAGAATTAAAACCGCTACCAATTAGTAGCTCTGATATTACAACCATATTAACTAATAATTTTCTTTATGTGGATAAAACAAAATTTGTTTATGACATGATAAAAGTGCCAAGCAAATATTTCCTATCTCGTCCACGTCGGTTTGGTAAAAGCACACTACTATCCACTTTAAATGAGGTATTTCTTGGTAAAAAAGAATTATTTAAAAACCAATGG
>CAITEL010000317.1 GCA_903891375.1 uncultured Neisseriaceae bacterium | reverse complement strand
CAGGGGCAGGGGTTACTATTAAGTGGTGGGTTGTCGCAGTCAAATATCTTTGGTTCAGGTAAATCAGCATCAATTAATGCTTCAACCAGTTTACTTAGTCAAAGTATTGGCTTATCATTCACCGACCCATATTTTAGACCAAATGGCACCAACTTAGGGTATGATATTTATTACAATAACTATACTCCGAATGCTGCTAACATTAGCCCATATTCTACACAAACAATAGGAGCCAAGGCTAGAACATCAATTCCAGTATCGGAATTTGATCGTATTAATTTTGCCATTGGTATAGAGAATGTTCAGGTTAATTTAACAGGAAACAACGTACCGTTACGTTTTGTACAGTTTACAAACCAATATGGTAATATGGTTAATGATATTCCAATATCTGCTAGTTGGGTAAGAAATACTACAGATAGTATGTTATGGCCAACAACGGGTGCTATTTTTAGTGAAACACTTGATGGAACAGCGCCTAACTTTGGCCCTTCTTATTATCGATTTACTTCGCAAAATACTTGGTTTTTACCGATTTCAAAGAACTTTACGTGGAAAACCAATGGTCAATTCGGCATGATAAATCCATATGGTAATACTGATTTAGTGCCATTTTATCAAAACTATTATTTAGGTGGTATCAATACTATTCGTGGTTATTATTTAAATAGTCTAGGCCCACGTGATACTGATGGCTCGTCTCTAGGTGGTACCAGAGAAATTTCTCTTTCTAATGATTTGATGTTCCCTATGCCAGGGATTAAAGATGAGCATACGGTACGTATGAGCGTATTTTTTGATGCAGGCACGTTATGGGGGGGGGATTCTTTTTATGTGACTCCACAACAGGAGTTCAGAGCTAGTTATGGTCTTAGTTTAACGTGGATATCACCGCTTGGGCCAATGAAATTTGCTTATGCGTTACCATTATTTAATCAACCCAATGATAGCCTAGAGCCATTTCAATTTATGTTAGGTACCTCATTCTAAACATAACCACTGAGTAGTAATGGCATAGATTCGTTACATTGCAAAGTGAACATAAAATCAGGCTGGCTTTCAGACTGTATGATATAATTATGAGTTTATACATTTTGATTGTTAATTATTTTTTAGGAATTACATTACTTATGAAAAACAAATTATTATTGTTAAGTGCGATGTTAGGTGCTTCAGTTGTTTATGCTGATAGTTTTAAATTAGGTTATGTTGATGTTAGTAAAATATTTACTACGGCAAAGCCTGCTATTGCTTTGCAAAATTCATTAAAAGCTGAATTTGAGCCACAACAATCAGCATTAAAAACCCTGAACGACAAACTAGTAACACAACAAACTACAATTAAAGACTTTGAAGCCAGTGTTGGTAGTCCTGAAAAATTAACCTCAGCAGATAAAGCTAAGTTAACTAAATTAGGTACAGAGTATCAAAAAAATCAAATGGATTTTCAACAAAAATATTCGATATATCAACAAACAATGCAAAAAACACAAGATTTAGCTTCCGCCCTATTATTGAGTAAAGTAAACATGATACTCAAAAATATCAGTGATGCTGGTGGGTATGATTTAGTGCTAACTTCAAATCAATTGGTGTATGCTAAGCCAAAATATGATTTAACCGATCAAGTAATCGCACAATTAAAATCAGTAAATGCCGATGATTTAGTTAAACAATTAAAAACGGCAGAAAAAGAGCAAGCTACAAACGGATTACAACGAGCAACCACACCACAAAAATAATATGGGGGTCAAAAATATGGAAATAAAACTATCGGAACTAATTAATAAATTTGGTGGTAGCTTGGTTGGTAAAGACCTGATTGTGTCAGGTGTTGCTCCGACTAACCTTGCATCCCAAGGTCAAATCACATTTCTTACTGAGTCTAAGTATAAAAAAGATTTATGTAATACTCTTGCGAGTGCTATAATTATTGCTGAAAAAGATGCGGAAGATGTGACTATTTCTAAGATTATAACGGATAATCCCTATTGGTATTTTAGTAAGGTTAGTCAGTTGTTTAACCCACGTCGATTAGTTAAACTAGGGATAAAACCAACGGTTATTTGTGATGACGACGTACAAATAGGTGATAGTCCTGCAATTGCGGATTATGTAGTTATTGGTAAAAATTCGAAGGTTGGTAAAAATAGTCAAATTCATCCTCATGTGGTGATTGGTGAGAACGTTGCTATTGGGGATAATATTACTATTTATCCAAATGTAACTATCTATGATAATGTTACTATTGGAGATAACTGTGTATTACATAGTGGGGTAGTAGTTGGTTCCGATGGTTTTGGTAATGCGCCTGATAATAAAAAGCAATGGAGTCGTATTCCACAAATTGGTGGGGTGGTAATTGGTAACTGTGTTGAAATAGGTGCTAATACTACTATAGATTGTGGCACTTTTACGCCAACTATTATTCATGATGGAGTTGTAATTGATAATTTGGTGCAAATAGCGCATAATGTTGAAATTGGTGCATATTCTGGTGTGGCTGCCTGTGTTGGTATCGCAGGAAGTGCTAAAATTGGTAAACATTGTCAATTAGCTGGTGGCTGTGGTATCACTGGGCATGTGGAGATTGCTGATTATACGGTAATTGGTGGCGCAACTGGGATCTCGAAATCAATTACTAAACCAGATTTATACATGGGGGCATATCCATTTAGCGCATATAAAGATTATGCTAAAAATGCGGTACATTTAAAAAATTTACACGGTATGCATCTTAGAATAAAAGAATTAGAACATAAAACAGCACACATAACTGGAGAAAATGATGACAATGCTTAGTTTAGATATGCCGATAAACATAAATGAGATAATGAAATATATGCCACATCGTTATCCACTTTTGTTGGTAGATCGAGTAATCTCAGTGACTGCTGGTGAAAAAATCACAGTATTAAAAAATGTTACTATAAATGAGCCATTTTTTACTGGGCATTTTCCAGATTACCCTGTAATGCCAGGTGTATTAATTATTGAAGCTATGGCTCAGGCTGCTGGAATTTTAACTATTTTAACTTATGGAACTAAAAAAGATAATGAATTATATTTTTTTGCTGCTATAAATAATGCTAAATTTAAGCGTCAGGTGATTCCTGGGGACGCTTTAATGTTAAATCTTACAATGATAAAAATGATACGTGGTGTTGGTATATATAGAGCTGAAGCCACAGTTGATGGCCAAGTGGCAGCAATTGCCGAAATCACAATAGCAAAAAGAGAGGTAAAATAATGACAACAAAGATTCATTCAACCGCAATAATAGATAAAAATGCAGAAATTCATGAAAGTGTTGAAGTTGGAGCATATGCAGTAATAGGTCCACATGTAGTAATTGGTGAGAATTCCAGAGTGGCGCATCATGCTTCAATAGTTGGGCATACCACAATTGGAAAAAATAATAAAATTTATCAATTTGCGTCAATTGGCGAAGCACCACAAGATAAAAAATATAAAGATGAACCGACACAATTGGTGATTGGTAACGATAACAATATTCGAGAATTTACCACCTTAAACACTGGTACTATTGGTGGTGGTTCTGTTACAACAGTTGGTAGTAACAATATGATTATGGCGTATGTGCATGTGGCACATGATTGTCATGTTGGTAATAATATTGTTCTGGCAAATAGCGTTGCTTTGGCTGGTCACGTAACTGTACGTGATTGGGCTATTCTAGGTGGTGCGGTTGCGGTTCACCAATTTAGTATTATTGGTGAGCATGCGATGGTAGCTGGGATGACTGGTGTTTCACAAGACGTACCGCCGTACGTAATGGCATTTGGTTATCGTGCTGAGCCTAAAGGAATAAATGTTGAGGGGCTAAAAAGACGAGGATTTAGTGTATCACAGATAGAAAACATTAAACAAGCTTATAAAATATTATACAGAAATGGTTTAGGTTATAATGAGGCCAAAGAATTTATTATAGATTTGGCATTAGAGCAACAAGAATTACAAGTTTTAGTTGAATTCTTTAAAGCCTCGACTCGTGGTATGATTAGATAATAAAATAATGAAAAACTGTATAAAAATAGCTATCATTGCGGGTGAACCATCTGGTGATATGCTAGCAGCCAACTTAATCGCATCGTTAAAAAAAACAACGCCAATACCAATTGAATTCATGGGTATTGGTGGTGAAAAAATGCTTTCTCAAGGTTTTAATTCATCATATAATATGGATATCTTATCTATTGGTGGGTATGGTCTAGACGTGATTTCTGCGATACCTAAGATATATTGTTTATATCGAAAAATTGTCCAAGATATTATAGAATTTAAACCTGATGTGTTTATAGGGGTAGACGCTCCAGATTTTAATTTTCATGTAGAAAAAAAATTAAAGTTACACGGGATTAAAACCATTCATTATATTAGCCCAACTATTTGGGCATGGAAATACGAACGAATTTATAAAATAAAAAAAACAACAGATTTAATGTTATGTATATTTCCTATGGAAGAGGCTATTTATACTAAAGAAAGTATAAATGCTAAATTTGTAGGTAATCCATTAGCACAGCAGATAGAGTTAGATATTGATATTAAGCATTATAGAGATAAACTAGGTATACTCGATAATAAAAATGTGTTCACAGTATTGGTGGGTAGTAGAAAAGCTGAAATTAAAAATCTTGGAACAATTTTTATTGAGGCGTGTAAGCTTATTGCTACAAAAATTCCAGAGAGTATTTTTTTATTTCCATTTTCCAAAGAGAGTACGTATAAAGCATTCTTAGATAAAATAGAGAGTACGGCACAAATCAATTTTACCTATCAAGTGCTATTAAATAAAACTAGCGATGCAATCAAATCTGCGAGTTTGGTATTGGCTAAAAGTGGGACGGTTACTTTAGAGGTAGCATTATGTAAAAAACCGATGGTAATTAGTTATAAACTATCGAAAATTACTGAATGGTTAATTAGGCGTAAAATTACTATCAAATATGTAGGGCAACCTAATATTTTTCTTAATGAAGAAGTTGCGAAAGAGCTACTTCAAGATGAGGCTACTGTCGACAATATAGCTACTGAAATGATAAGTTTATATTATGATAAAGATAGGCAAGAGTATATGATTAAACGTTTTTATGAGCTTCATAATATGTTAATGTGTGATACTGATGACATAGCTGCAACCACAATACTAAACTTAATTAATATAGAAGCTGAAATAAAATGCGACGACATGTACATAGACGTACTTTAGGAGCATTTTATGAAGTCTGACAAAGTACAGTGTTCAAAGACGATGAGTATAATATGTGGTGTGGATGAAGCAGGTAGAGGACCATTAGCTGGTAGAGTATGTGCGGTAGCAGTTATTTTAAACCCAGATAAGCCGATTATCGGGCTAAAAGATTCTAAAAAACTAACGAGTAAAAAGCGTGATGAATTGTATGATGTAATTATCTGTGATTCTTTAGCATATTCGATTAGTTTTGCTTCAGTAGAAGAGATTGATGCAATAAACATTCTTCAAGCTACGTTATTGGCGATGAAACGTGCTGTAGAGGGGTTAGCTATTAGACCTGAGTTAGTATTAGTTGATGGTAATCAAGCCCCCAGAATTGATATTAAAGTACAAACTATTATAAAAGGCGATGTTTTAGTTGAGTCAATCTCAGCTGCATCAATTTTAGCAAAAGTTAGCCGTGATAGAGAAATGTGTGAGTTGGATAAAATTTACCCAGAGTATGGTTTTGCGAAGCATAAGGGGTATGGCACTGAGGCACATTTAATGGCCATACAAAAACATGGCATATTAAATATCCATCGTAAAACATTTGCTCCTATTAAAGGAAGGTTCTTTCATGAATTACCAACTACCAAATTTTGAGAAAAAAATAATTCTTCCTGAGGAACTTATAGGTAAATTATCTCAGGTCAAACATAAATCTCCGTTAGTTTTTACAAATGGGTGTTTTGATATTTTACATCGTGGGCATGTCACGTATTTAGCGCAAGCTAGAGCTTTGGGTAATTCAATGATTGTAGCGTTAAACACAGATGGTTCAGTAAAGCGACAAAATAAAGGTGATGACCGCCCAATTAATAGTTTAGAGAATCGTTTAGCCGTAATGGCAAGTCTTGAGTCGGTTGATTTTGTTACGTATTTTGATGAAGATACACCATTAGCATTAATTGAATTAATTAAGCCACACATTTTGGTTAAAGGTGGTGATTGGAGTATTTCTGATATTGTTGGTAACAAAGAAGTGATTGCTCTAGGTGGTAGTGTTCATTCTATTCCATTTTTATTTAATACTTCAACAACTAATATAATTAATAGGATTCGCCATGAATGAAACAATAAATCCTAGTCTAAATACTGGGCAAGAAAAAATTAATTGGTTAGATAAAGATAAAATTGATGAGCTACTCACCGCAAATAATTTAGCAGAATATAATCTAATAATTTTACAAGAAACTCCGTCAACAAATACTTATGTTTTAAATGATATTAATAAATTTAAGGATAAAACTGTAGTTATGGCCGAATATCAGTCTTGTGGTCGTGGACGTGGTAACAAAGTATGGTTGAGTAAGCTGGCAGTGGATATTACGGTATCATTTGTTTATTGGTTAGATTTAGAGGTTAAATACGAAGTGTTACCGTTAGTGGTGGCAGTGGCGGTTAATCGTTTATTAAAAGACTGTAAGATTAAAACTAAAATAAAATGGCCGAACGATATACATTTAGAAAATGGTGAAAAAATCTGTGGTATATTAGTTGAAAGTGGTATAAACCAAGGTAAACGTTTTGTAGTAATAGGTATTGGATTAGATAATGTAAATAATTTAGAGAGAAATTATTTATTATTTTCGTTAATTAAAAATTTAGATAACGTTATGTCAGAATTTTTAGTCTTTGGGTTTAGTTTAATCAAACAAGAATGGTTAGATAACTGTGTACATCATAAACATCAAGTTAGTGTGTTGCGTAATAACGAGATACTAAGTTCAGGCATAAATGTAGGTATTAGCGATAGTGGTGCACTTCTGGTTGAGTCGGATAATCATATTACCGAATACAATAGTGCAAATATTTCATTACGCTTTTAAATCAAACTAACACTAATCAAGCAAATATATACATTAAAGTGGTATAATCCTATACTATTATATTTATACAAATCAAAAAATTAATATTTATTTAGGGGACGCTAAAGATATGGCTGGTCATAGTAAGTGGGCAAACATTAAGCATCGTAAGGCTGCTGCTGATGCTAAAAAAAGTAAAGTTACAACTCGAGTGGTAAAAGAGATAAGCATTGCGGCAAAAGCTGGTGGTGATATAAATGCAAATCCTCGATTGCGTTTAGCGGTAGACAAAGCACGGGAAAACAATGTACCTAAAGATAACATCGAGCGAGCAATTAAACGTGGTACGGGAGAGCTTGAGGGGGTAAATTATGAAGAAATTCGTTTTGAGGGCTATGGCATTGGTGGTGCTGGGGTTATAGTTGATTGCTTAACTGATAACAAAACCCGTACTGTTGCTGAGGTGCGTCATGCGTTTAATAAATTTGGCGGAAATCTAGGTACTGATGGATGTGTATCATTTCAATTTAAGCATTGTGGACAGATTATATTTGCCCCAGGGTTAAATGAAGATAAGCTTATGGATGCAGCCTTAGAAATTGGAGCTGACGATGTTATTGTTAATGATGATGGTTCTTTGGAAGTGATAACTGCACCAAGTGATTTTATTGAAGTTAAAAACCAATTGGAGAAAAAAGGTTTTAAGGCTGAGGTTGCCGAAGTGATCATGAAAGCAGATAACGAGTCGGTCATGGTGGGTGATGAGGCTTTAAGAATGCAAAAACTCTTAGATGCATTTGATGAGCTGGACGATGTTCAAGATGTTTATACAACTGCAGTATTAGAGTTTGACGAAGAATAAAGTAGAAATTAGGTGCAATATGGGAAACAGTTTTATTCAAAGGTTCATGTTTGATAAATTACCGATTCGTGGCGCATTTATAATTTTAGAAGATGCTTGGCAAACTATTTCC
This sequence comes from uncultured Neisseriaceae bacterium, assembly GCA_903891375.1. Classification (GTDB taxonomy): domain Bacteria; phylum Pseudomonadota; class Gammaproteobacteria; order Burkholderiales; family UBA11063; genus Aquella. The sequence continues at coordinate 3,203 of CAITEL010000317.1, read as the reverse complement.
AAGCAAAAAGAGTATCCTGATGGGGTACAGCAATTAATTGGTGAATTATTGGTGGCTAATGTGTTGATGACGACAAATCTTAAAATTAAAGGTAAGGTTATAGCTCAGATTCAGGATAATCCTAAGTTGGATTTACTAGTATGTGAATGTAAACGCGAGTTTAAAATTCGAGCTACCGCCAAATATAGTGAGAGTGTTCATCAGGATAACCAAGTTAGTTATACTGATTGTTTACAAGCTGGGCGTTTGGTTATTAGTATTGATTCAAATATGGATGGCAAAATTTATCAAAGTATAGTGGCGTTAACAGGGCTTACGCTAGCAGATACTTTAGATGAGTATATGCTACAATCAGAACAATTAAAAACTAAATTTGTGCTGGCATATTCTAAAAATAAAATTGTAGGCTTTATGTTGCAACAACTACCTGATATGGAGCAGAAGTTTTTTGAAGAATTAGATCGGGTTTTTACATTGGCTGAGACTCTTACGCAATCAGAGTTGTTAAGAGACGATATTCCGCTACTACTCCATAGTTTATTTAATGAAGATGACGTGGTTTTATTTGAGCCACATTCAGTTAGTTTTTTATGTGGTTGTGGTAGGGGAAGTGTCGCAAATATGTTGCGAAGTTTGGGCAAGTTTGAGGTGGAATCTATTATAACAGAAATAGGTAAAATCGTTGTTACTTGCGATTATTGTAATTCAATTTATACTTTTGATGCCTTTGATGTGCATAATATTTTTAGTTCCTTAGACTTGGATATTGAAAGTATTTCTAACGAGGTTCATTAAAATATGAAAAAAATAATAGCACTAGTTGGCAGGCCTAATGTGGGCAAATCTACTTTATTTAATCGCTTAACTAAATCAAGAGATGCATTGGTTGCAGATATGCCAGGGCTAACTCGAGATAGACATTATGGTAATGCAAAAATTGGAAAGAAGAGTTATATTGTAGTTGATACTGGTGGATTCGAGCCATTAATTGATGATGGAGTAATGCACCAAATGGCATTACAAGCAGAGCAGGCAATTATTGAGGCTGATGCGGTAGTGTTTTTAGTTGATGGTAAAAATGGAATTACGCCACAAGATAAAGTAATTGCTAATAAATTAAGATTATTAAATAAGCCAACGTATGTTGCTGTTAATAAAGTTGAGGGTGTGGATAAAGTTACTGCAATTAGTGATTTTTATGAGCTTGGATTATCCAATTTATATCCAATTTCTAGTAGCCATGGTGAGGGAATATTTAGACTTTTTGAAGATATTTTAGCTAATTTTGATGAAAGTGCTGAGACTACTCCTGAGGATTTAGGGGTTACTTTTGCGGTTGTTGGTAGGCCTAATGTAGGTAAATCCACATTAGTCAATGCGATATTAGGTGAAGATAGGGTGGTTGTATTTGATGAAGCTGGTACAACCCGTGATAGTATTTTTATTAATTTTGAAAAATATGAGAAAAAATATACAATTATTGATACAGCAGGGATAAGGCGTAAAGGTAGGGTAACGGATAAGATTGAGAAATTTTCAATATTAAAAGCCATTCAAGCAATTGAGACAGCGAATGTAGTTGTTTTAGTGCTTGATGCACATTTAGATATTGCAGATCAAGATGCTACAATTGTTGGTTATGCTATTGAGGCTGGTAAGTCAATAGTTGTGGCGATAAATAAATGGGATAACCTAAATGTGGAACAGCGAGAAAAAATCAAATATGATATGAAACGTCGGTTACATTTCTTGGATTTTGCTCAATTTAACTACATCTCGGCACTAAAAAAACAAGGTATTCCAGAATTATTTAGATCGATTAATGAATGTTATGATTCGGCATTTATTAAAATGCCAACACCAAAACTAACACGTATATTGATGGAGGCAGTTAATCGACAGCCTCCAGCCTACAAGGGCAATTTTAGACCAAAACTTCGTTACGCTCATCAGGGTGGTTCAAACCCACCAGTAATTATTGTTCATGGTAATAGTGTTGAGGCGGTGGCTCTCGCATATACAAAATATTTGGAGCGTTCGTTTAGGAAAGTATTTCATCTAGTTGGTACACCATTAAGAATAGAATATAGAGGAAGTTCAAATCCATACCAAAAATAACAATGACCCTTACAAATTAAAAATGCGATTGCAAATAATATATAATAAAAGGTAATTTAATTAAAAAAGGTATAGCAAATATGTCGGTTAAAAATATTAAAGTAGCCTCTTTTTTTTCTGGGTGTGGAGGTCTAGATCTTGGTTTTGAGGGTGGGTTTTCTGTTAAATCTGAATCTATCAGAAATAGATTGTTTATCGCAAAAAATGAGAATGGTTTTGCGTTCCTTAGAAAAACAGGTTTTGAAACAGTATTTGCCTGTGATATTAAAAGATCGGCGAAATTAGTTTGGGAGAATTTTTTTAAGAAAAAAAATGTTTTTCAGCTTGAAAGTATAGTTGATTTAGTGAAAAAAGCGAAAAGTGGTCAATATTCATTCCCTAAGGTAGATATTGTAACTGGTGGATTTCCTTGCCAAGATTTTAGTATTGCTGGAAAAAGAAATGGATTCAGTTCTCATAAATCTCATGAGAATAAATTTATTGATATTAACACCCCAAGTTCTGAATCGAGAGGAATGCTGTATTATTGGTTAAGAGAGGCGATTTCAATAATTAACCCCAAAATATTCATTGCTGAAAATGTTAAGGGAATAGTTAGCATGGCTGATATCAAAGAAATTATTACTAATGACTTCAGAAATATTAATGGCGGATACTTCCTTTTAGATCCTCAAGTATTACATGCCGCTAATTTTGGAGTTCCACAATCTAGAGAGCGCATATTTTTTATCGGGATACGTATGGATTTATTAAATACAGAACTAAAAGATGCTATTTTATCCAATAAATTCTTAGTTTATCCAGAGCCAGAACACTGCTACATGAATAACGATTTTGTAAAAGCAATTGATTACTTAAAGGATTTGCCAGAACCAAATGTATCTACAGATCTTTCACAACAAAAATATTCTAATGCTAAATGGTATGGTAAACATTGTCAAGGTCAAACTGAAATTAATTTATTAGGGTTATCTCCCACTATTAGATCTGAGCATCATGGTAATATTGAATTTAGAAGATTATCAAAAGAAAATGGTGGAAAAATTGAGGATGAGTATCACTTACCACAAAGACGATTAACTGTT
>CAITEL010000316.1 GCA_903891375.1 uncultured Neisseriaceae bacterium | reverse complement strand
TTTTATAAAGTTATTATGACAGATTCAAAACAATTTTGGAAACATTTATTAATTGTAGTGCTGATAAAAAGCATTCTATTAAGCGGCATGTGGTACATTTTTTTTAAAGATGCACCTAAATTAAATAACCAAAAAGCAGGTACTCACATTTTTCTTAATTAGTATAAAAGGTATTATTATGGACTCGATCGTTGATTTATCAAGATTACAATTTGCTATTACTGCCATGTATCATTTTTTATTCGTACCGCTAACTTTAGGTATGACATGGCTATTAGTTATTATGGAGACAATTTATGTAATAACAGACAATAAAATTTATAAGGACATGACTCGCTTTTGGGGGAAATTATTTGGAATAAATTTTGCTATCGGTGTTACTACTGGTTTAACAATGGAGTTTCAGTTTGGTACCAATTGGGCATATTATTCGCACTACGTGGGTGATATATTCGGTGCGCCACTTGCTATCGAAGGATTAATGGCATTTTTTCTTGAATCAACCTTTGTCGGCTTGTTTTTCTTCGCTTGGGATAAACTCAGTAAAAAGCAACATTTAGGTGTAACTTTTTTAGTTGCGGTTGGTTCTAACTTATCCGCTTTTTGGATTTTAATCGCTAATGGGTGGATGAATAACCCTGTAGGTACCGCATTTAACCCCATAACAATGCGGATGGAATTAGATAGCTTTCTAAGTGTGCTTAGTAGTCCATACGCAATTGATAAGTTCTTCCACACAATATTTGCTGGCTATGTAACTGCTTCTGTTTTTATTTTAGGAATCTCTTCCTATTACCTACTTAAAAAACGTGATTTAGATTTTGCACAAAATTCATTTAAAATTGCCGCAATATTTGGCTTTTGCGCATCGATCGCTTTGATTATTTTGGGTGATAGTTCTGGGATACAAGTATACAAACATCAACCATCTAAATTAGTTGCAATTGAAGGTATATGGAATACTGAAAAAGCCCCAGTTGGTTGGTCATTACTTGCATTACCTGATCAAAATACTCGGTCAAATATTTTTGATATAAAAATCCCCTATGTTGCAAGCCTGATAATAACACATAATCTAACTGATGACATCAAAGGGGTAAATCAAATAATAGCAGAAAATAAAGATAAAATCATTAAAGGTCAACAAGGTTTAGCCATACTCGAAAAAATAAAAAATACACATGACAATAAAGAGCTAATTGCTGAACTAAAACAGTTTGAACCATTTTTAGGTTATGGGTTATTACTAAAAAAATACACCAGCGATATAACTAGTGCTACACCAGAAATGATCAATAAAGCTGCTGATTCAACTGTTCCTAAGATGTTACCGATGTATTATTCGTTTAGAATTATGGTTGGCCTTGGTATCTCTTTTTTTGTATTATTTGGCTTTGCATTTTTCTACTCTATACAAATGAATTTTATAACGAAAATAAAACCATGGGTTCTTAAATGGGCTTTATTCTGGATACCGATGCCTTTTATTGCCGCATTATGTGGCTGGTTTGTAGCTGAATATGGTCGACAACCATGGACAATCTTTGGAATATTACCTACACACCTATCTGCATCAAGCTTATCTGTCAATCAGTTAATTTTATCTTTAACTGGATTTGTGGTTATTTACACATTATTAGCAATTATTGAAATGTGGTTAATGGTGAAATATGCTAAATTAGGCCCATCAAGTTTAAACACAGGTAAATATCATTTTGAACAAAATAGTTCAACTAAAATTTAATTGAACTAAATAAAATTTTTGAGGTTAATATCATGGATTATGAATCTATTCGCTTTATTTGGTGGCTCCTTGTCGGGGTGCTTCTTGCTGGCTTTGTGATTATGGATGGACATGACATGGGAGTCGGCATTCTATCTTTAATTATTGGTAAAAATGATACTGAACGTCGAATTGCAATTAATTCTGTCGCTCCACATTGGGATGGAAATCAAGTATGGTTTATTACTGGCGGGGGTGCAATTTTTGCTGCTTGGCCATTAATTTATTCAGCTGCATTCTCAGGGTTTTATATCGCCATGATGGCAGTATTATGGACACTGTTTCTACGTCCTGTTGCCTTCGAGTATCGGTCCAAACTTAAACAAGCACAATGGCGAAAATCTTGGGACATTGTTTTATTTGTTGCCTCTGGTGTTGCTCCATTAGTTTTTGGGGTAGCATTTGGTAATTTACTCCAAGGAGTACCATTCCACCTAGATAATGATTTACGTGCGTTTTATAGTGGCGGATTTTTCGCATTATTAAATCCGTTTGCATTACTCTGTGGACTATTATCACTAGCAATGATTATTTTTCATGGGGCTAATTATTTAGTCATACGAACAGAAGGTGCATTACAAAAACGTGCGCACAATGCTTCGTTTATATGTGGGATAATTGTAATCGTGTTATTCGCAATTGATGGTTATTTTGTATCCAATATGAATGGATTTATTGCTACTAATCTTGACCCCAATGGTCCATCTAACCCATTATTAAAAACCGTAATTATAAGCAAAGGTGCATGGTTACTAAATTATAAATTATATCCGATAACAATCATACTGCCCACCCTTGGATTTCTAGGTGCGATTTTAGGTATATATTTTGTTCGTAAAAATTATGGTGTAAGAGCGTTTATTTGTAGCTCAGTTAGTATGCTTGGGATAATTTTTACCGTTGGAAGTGCAATGTTTCCATTCTTGATGCCATCAAATACTGACCCTAGAAGTAGTTTAACCGTTTGGGACTGCACCTCATCAGAGCACACCCTTAATATTATGTTAATTGCGGCATTGATTTTTACACCTATTGTTCTTTTATACA
>CAITEL010000315.1 GCA_903891375.1 uncultured Neisseriaceae bacterium | reverse complement strand
GTGGACACTGTCCATGAAAACAATTATTTCATCAGGTTTTAGATTTGCTTTTAACTCATCATATTTAGCAGGTGTTCCTTTTGGTTTCTTATGTGAAAATTTATGATGCACTAACCAATCATACATCCCTTGTTGAGTATACAAAGTACAGGTTTCGATGCATCAGCAATATCGCTGTCTGGATTTGTAAAAGAAATAGTTCCAGACAGTGTGGTCGCAGCATTTTCGGGTAACCATATTATTCAAGTCGTTGTATTCTCCATTTTTTTTGGTTTTGCATTAACTAAAATTAATGAATCAGGTAGGGTGGTTGTGCGGGATTTTCTTGATGCTATTATGAAGTCAATGTTTGCAATTTGTAATATTGTGATGAAATTGGTTCCGTTGGCAGTCTTTGCAGCGATATCTGATACAATTATTAAGAATGGATTTTCTGTTCTTTATTCCTATTTGCTTTTCATTTTAGAGTATTATTTAGCTCTAATGATAGTTTGGTTTTTATTGTATCTTTTATCTTTAAGAATAATTGGTAAAAAAATTAATCAATTAATTAAGCGTATATTTCCAGCGTTAGCGCTATCTTTTGCCACCTCGTCATCCGAAGTGGTGTACCCATCAATATTTGAAGAACTTGATCGTTTTGGGGTGAGAAATAAAATCAGTAGTTTTGTATTACCAATGGGGTATTCATTTAATATGATAGGTTCTATGGTGTATTTTAGTTTTGCAATGATTTTTATTATGCAGGTATACGGTATTCATCTTTCTTTTACTGATAAATTATTTATATTTTTTATGCTATTAATTACTTCAAAAGGTATAGCTGGAGTTCCACGAGCTTCAATTATGGTTATATCTTCAGCTGTGGCGGCATTTCATTTTCCTCCTGCAAGCGTGCTGTTACTTTTACCTATTGACAGTTTTGCGGATATGGGTAGGAGTGCAACTAATGTATTTGCAAACGCATTAACTTCGGCTTTTATCGATAAATGGGATACAAATATTGGCGATGATAGGAGCCATCTTTAATCTCTGTATAATTCCTCGCGGCTTGCCGTGGCACTGTCATACCAGCGAAGGCTGGTATCCAGCTCTTGCTCTCTGTAAAAAGTAAGTTTTTGCTCTAAACATACTTCGCTGCTTGCCGCAATGTTTTTGATTTACAGATATGGATTTATAGGTGGTAGAGTTACTACGCTTAATGGCTCTAGTTGGTCTAATTGATTATCAGCAGTAAGTGTGATATGGTTTATCCCTAATTGCACCCCCAAAGAAATCAGTTCGTCAGTAGAATTGACACCTAATTTATACATGAGATTGTGCCCAATAATTTTTGACACATTTCCTTTACTGATTTTGAGGTTAGTAGCTATTTCATTTTGGGATAGATTTTGTGTTAGTAAATAAAATATTTCAAATTCTCGTTTAGATGTTCGTTGTATTAAATTCTGTAATTGTTCATTTTTATTTCTAATTAACTGTAAAACAGTATAGTTCTCTTTAGGGAGAAATAGTATAATATTGCCATTAATATTTAAAAAATCATCAAATGAAGGCATAACAACGATATATAGATTTATAATAAAATATTCTGGATAGCCTTTTGGTACAAACGAAATGGTACAGTCAATAATGCATTTATTTTTTTGAACGATATTAGCTACTTCAGTAAATTTTTTTAAACACTGTTCACTAATAATTCCTTTCTCGCATAAATTATAACCAATAAAAGATTCATCAATATTAAACATATTCATGACATCATTACTTATAAAAGTAATTTTTTGATCTTTATCATGAATCATTACTAAATTATGTGATAAATACTGGTTATTCATTGGTTTACACCCTTTCGAATGACTACAAAGTTGCTATGGATAAAGGTTAATTAGTAATAAAGGGTAAGATTTCATATATACCAAATAATGGCAATAGATTTAGTAATGAATATTTTCCAATAAATTTAATTAAATCTAGGCTATTAATGCAGTTTAATTTTTTTGTAATCTTTGTACTTACCGTTTTAGATATATATCCTTTTGACACAGATAATTTAGTTGAAATTTCAGACTGAGACAAGTTTTTTCCAATTAAATATAGCATGCAATATTCTTGTTTTGATAATGTGCTTAATAAGGTACACTCGCATTGATTATTAAGCAGAATATTCTTCAAATTACAGAAATTTTGTGGATAAGTTGGCGTTAAGATTGTTATAAAACCTGCGATATTACCACATTCGGTATTAAGTGGCATAATACTACCCATTAATTGAAGGCCTGCTATATGTGTGAATTGTGGTAGTTCTAATATCGCTGTAAAATTTTGAATTGAACTGTAATTTAACATTTTTTTTTGT
>CAITEL010000314.1 GCA_903891375.1 uncultured Neisseriaceae bacterium | reverse complement strand
TTATAGGCCATTTAGTTTCTATAATGAATCTCTAAAACGTTTTATCGGCTTTGATGTTGAGCTGATTGAATTAATATGTAATCAGCTTGATTTAAATTATACTTTTATCCAAACTTCTTGGCCAGAAATGAGCAATGATTTAGAGAATGGTGCAATAGATATTGCTGTAGGTGGCGTATCCTTAACTCCACAAAGGAAAGATAAATTCTTAACTACACAACCTATTATCTACGATGGTAAAATACCTATTACTAACCAAATAAATAAAGGACGATTTAATAGCATTGCGGATATAGATAAACCAGAAGTTAAAATCATTGTTAACCCTGGTGGTACTAATGAAGCATTCGCAAGAACACACATAAAACAGGCGCAAATTATAATTTTCGCTAATAATAATTTTATTTTTGATGAAATAATAAATAATGTGGCTGATATTATGATTACTGACCGAATTGAAGCACTCTACCATCAAAGCATAAATACAAAATTATGCGCTATAAATCCACATAAATTACTCACCAATGAATCCTATGGGTATATATTTAATCTAAGAAATTCTGAATTGAGAAATATTATCAATACTGGGTTTATTAATATAAAGAAAACCCATCAATTTTATAACTTGTATAGAAAATATTTTAGTTTTCTACCCATGATGATAACAGTTATTTAGGAGCCTTCTAATGCGATTTAAATTGCAACCATTTCAAATGTTATTAGATAACCGTGCAGATGTCATGTTTACGGATGATATTGAAGTAGAATATAAACATAAACTAAACCCAAACTTTTGTATGGCAAAAATTGACTTAAACGCCCCAATCACAAATAAAATATTCTTATTCAATAACGACGAAACTGGCAAAAAAATACAACAACAATTTAATGCTTGGTGGTTAAGTAACAAACCTAGTGAAAATAAATAAGGACCTTTAATCATGAATAACTTCATTGGATTACATCAATCACAATTAGATACACCAGCACTAATTATTAATAAAACAAAACTACTTAATAATATACAACTAATGCACTCTCTCACAAAGAATAAAAATGTCAATCTAAGACCACATGCAAAAACACATAAATGCACGACAATTGCAAAATTACAGCTAGAAAATGGGGCAATAGGCATTTGTGTCACAAAAATTTCTGAAGCATTAGTCATGGCTAAAGCTGGCATCAAAGGTCTTTTAATTACATCACCCGTTGTGACAACTACAAAAATGAATAATCTCATCGCATTACTTAGATTAGCCCCTGATAGCATGCTAGTTATCGACAATCTAGAAAATGCAATACAATTAAACGAATTACTACAGAAAAACAATCTACCCTTAAACGTATTAATTGATATTGATGCAGGAATCGGTAGAACAGGTATTAACATGGTAAATGTTGTTGATTTTGTATCGCAAATAATTAAACTTAAAAATATTAACTTTATGGGTTTGCAATGTTACGCCGGACATATTCAACACATTCCTAATTTGCAAGAACGACGTGCACTATCACATAACATTCTCAATAAAGTCAGCAAAATTAAGCTAAAGCTAGTATTTCAACAAATAAAATGCGCCATTTTAACAGGAAGCGGAACTGGTACCTTTAGTCTCGATGCAGAAATTAACGAAATAACAGAAGTGCAACCAGGTTCTTACTGTGTGATGGATCAAGAATATAATAACATCGAATATAAAGAACAATTATTTGTAACTGCAATGACCATGCTAACCACAGTAATCAGCACCAACCATAAGACTCATGTAACGGTTGACGCTGGTACCAAAGCGCTATATAAAGTTGATACTAAACCAAGGATAATAAGTCATCCTCATTTAAGCTATGATTGGGATTATTTTGGTGATGAGCACGGTAAGGTTTTCAATAACAACACAAGTAATAATCATACGCTACCACAACTCGGTGAAACACTTGAATTAGCAGTAGCTTGCGACCCTACAATTAATTTATTCGATTACTTCTACATTGTAGATGAAAACGGTATTGTAATTGATCGGTGGAATATAGACTTGCGTGGATGTTGTCAATAATTATGCTCATTACTTAAACCGCTGGATTTTTTAAAAAGTTAGCTTTTCAATGATGTGTTTTCTCATAAGCAATTTTATAGGCCCGTAATACATCATTTATTTTACTCTGATATTGTTTGTTAGTTTTTTTAAAAAAATCAACAATATCTTCGTCAAGCCTTAAACTAACAGGCTTTTTATGTGTTGGTTTACGAATAAATGCTATTTTCAAAAATTCTTCTGTGAGTTCAGGAGATTCGTCGTAATTGTAACTATTCTCAGGAATAGCATCAACTTTATCCCAATCTATTTTTTTCGTAGATTTTATTTTCACGATGGTTTGCCTTTCTGAATGAAATGATGCGAATAATATCTGGAAGTCTTTCAGTATAAACAACCACCATCAATCTTCCCTCAATTTTTCCATAACCAATATAACGGTTTTCTTTATAATCAAATCTTATATCTGGAACGACAAGTAAGTCATTATTGAATATTTGCTTAGCAAATTCAAAATCTAAACCATGTTGCTTAATATTTAATTCGTTTTTATCTCCATTCCAGTCAAAGTGCATTTGACCTCCACTTTTCATTTTACACCTGATTATATCACTTGTATATACAAAATGTCAAGCCATATTTACATTATGCTCCCGTTAAGTGCTACAATTAAAATTCGCCTACCAACCACTGTTATATAGCATGATTATCTACAATCACACCTAAATTAAAGACGAATAATCGGCACATTAATTAAGATATGTTCATCCTGTATTCCATCAGGAAACCTCGAGAATACTTGAAATGTTAATAACTTTTTATTGATGGTGCATGATGAATTTTGTAACCATTTACCAAAAATATAATGGTATGCCAATCCAAGATTTGCAGGTTTTCCGAAATAACGAAATCTTGCATATAACCCTGCCGACAATGTTACTTGATTTAAACCTAACTCTCTACCAATAAAAGTAACCCCAGCAGTAAAGCGCACTTTATCAATATCGACATCACCATCATGAGGATTATCATGCCCAACCCCAATAAATAAACCAGAAAAATTTTCATTTAATTCGTCAATATTTAGCACATGTCTAAGCTTATCCCAAGCTTTAGGTGCACATTCAAAATATAATCCTGTTTCAGTCACTGACTGTATATTAACCCCAACCAATTCAACGATATCAGGCTCTTCTAATGATACGTTTTCCAATTCATTCACAATATTTAA
>CAITEL010000313.1 GCA_903891375.1 uncultured Neisseriaceae bacterium | reverse complement strand
GCAAGCCATAATGAATGTAATGCAAAGGTTAATATTAATGCAAGTATTCCTGTAAATAAGGTTGCAATTAGATCACCATAAATTAAGATTTTTTGCCGTTTCAATCGGTCTGCTAGCACACCACCAAATGGAGTTATTATTACAAATGGTAAGAACGTTAATGCATATGCAATTGACATTGCCATCGCAGATTTAGTTTGTTGATATAATAAAATTGGTAAGGCAAGTTTGTATAGCCAGTCACCAATGGATGAAATAGTATATGCTGTTAAAAATTTGTACTTATTCATATAAACACCCTCAAATTAGATAAATTATTTAGTAGCTATATTAGTGCCACAAATAGCACAGTCAGAATCCCTGCCCCACTGCTCTGTGTTGTTAACTGTTGCGCTATCAAAATCAAATGTCCATAATTTAGCTAAAGCTTGCGGATTGCTAATTTCAGTTACGATTTTTAAAAATTCGGTTAACATGAGTCCAGTTAAAACAGAAACAAATGTCACAACAGCTGGTGCTGGTGCATCATCATATGGAGAATATTCTGCATTTGTATTGTTTACAATTGTCGCCGATATAGGTTGATTTAATTGAATATGTTTTTTCCAGCATTCAATACAACCAGTTTGATGTGGAATTATTGAACAGTACATTGCTTTTCGGTTACTTACTCCTCCAGTAATAAATGGTATGTTGGCTTTAATACAAGCAGAGTTAACCCAATTTTGCATATGTAATCTTGGTTGATCTGCAACAGCAATAACGAAGTCACTACCTTTGATTAAGTCATAGATATCAGATTCCGCAGTTATTTTTTTATCAATAAATTCGAAATTTCCCGTGGGTAAAAATTGAGAAATACGCTCTTTTGCCACTTCAGTTTTTTTACGTCCAATATCGTTATGGCCATATAGTATTTGTCGATTTAAATTGGATAATTCAATACAATCATAATCAATAGCTTTTATATTATGGACTCCTAGCGCCACCAAATCATAAAGTATATGCGAGCCAAGTCCACCGAGCCCAAGTAACGTAACTTTTATTTGTTTCAATTTTTCTTGCGGTTTAAATTTATTATCTTGCATTTTACAATAAGAATTAAAGAATTCAGTATTTCTACTCCAGCGTGTTATATCATGAGTCTCAAGTACTGTTTGCTGTGTATTTATCGTATTATCAAGTAAGTTGTGCTCATCTAATGATTCTATTAGCTTGCTTATATACTGTGCATTCATAGGGTACTTATTCATTAATCTTTCTTGAATATCAGTTACACTATAATTTCCGTTAAAGAGATTACATGCACTACTCACAAACCCATTAGGATCATTGAGTTTAAATGATTCTCCAGCCGAAGAGAAATAAACATTGTTATCTATTTTTTGATATTGAGTTGTTGCTTTTAATCGAGGTCTATTATTTAGCATGTGAAATTTCCTTTATTATAAAGAAGCAGTATATGGTATAATGTCTAGGTGGATAATAACCGTACAACCTATTACATTGTACGGTTATTTGTGAATTAACCTCTTTGGGCTAATCCAGCTACGCTAGTAGCTATCATTTCTAAATCAAAAGACATAACAGTCTCCTTAAAAAGATGGTTATTTAAAATGTAATGTGATTTGTTGTAGCAAATTACATTACCCCCAGAGTCAGGCATTTTACCCCTAAAATGCCTTTAAGTTGAGTATCATTGTTTTGTTTTATTTAGCTGAGGGATTAACTAAATAATCTAGTGCAATGATACTCAAAATTAGGTCAATTAAATTCATAAAAAACTAAATCTTTAACTATTTGATATTGATATTATATGGTAAAAATATTGCTTTGTTTTATTTAGTT
>CAITEL010000312.1 GCA_903891375.1 uncultured Neisseriaceae bacterium | reverse complement strand
CACAAAATATCGCCCAATTACTAGCTCAATTAATTAAACTAAATGGTAACCCTTCATTATCTAAACTTGCAGAGTCTATTGGTATTACTAAATCTATACTAAGCAAAATCCTAAACAATAAAGTTACAAACCCACACCCAAAAACACTTAAACAAATTGCCGATTACTTTAATGTCAGTATTGGTGAACTAACTGGATATAATGAAGCAACAAATCTGAGCTATAACTTAACCAAAACCTTTGCTTTACCCATCATAAAACTTGAAAACCTTGAACAATATTTATCTCAACATGACGAAACCACAATCATTAAATACACCAACTTGACTTTAGAACCAATACATGCTCAAGGATTTATCATCCCAATCGAAAATAATGATAACAGCCCACATTTCAACCCAAACAATAATATCGTTGTAAGCCCAATAAAACCGCAACACCGCCAAGCATTTATTTTGGCCAAAATGACGAATAAAATAGAAATATTTAACTATATAAATCTGCAAACTCAAATAAAATTAAATAACAATAATAATCGATACATATTCGATATGAATGATTTTAATCGCTATTTTATTGGAACTATAATTCAAAATATTATAGAACTCTCCTAACCACTCATGATAACTACTCACTCGCACAATTTTATCATCATATTTTGATGGCTTATGTATATTTATAAAAAGGTGGCATATGTTTAAATTACGCCAGTTACTCGAATTACGCCATATTAATATGATAGCGCTTGGTGGCTCCGTTGGAACAGGAATATTTCTCACTAGTGGTTACTCTATTTTTGTGGGTGGCCCTGGTGGTGCCTTATTTGCCTACCTTGTAATGGCACTAATTGTATATTTTATTATGACAAGCCTTGGGGAATTAAGTGCCTACCGACCAAGCTCAGGCTCATTTTGTGATTATTCCAATATTTATGTAAATCCATCATTTGGATTTGCCATGGGGTACAACTACTGGTTTGGCTGGGCGGTCACCATTGCAACAGAAATATCAGCCTCTGTAATTGTGGTTAGTTATTGGTTCCCTAATATTAACGTTATTGTCACCTCTTTTATAATTTTTCTATTAATTTTTATCACTAACTTCGTCTCTGTAAGAATTTATGGCGAAATAGAGTACTGGCTATCTTTTCTTAAAATTACAGTTATAATAATTTTTATTATCCTAGGGCTATACACATACTCTACACATGTAGGTGCAAATAGCATACATAATGTCACCCCGTTTAAGTATATCCATCCTAGTAACAACTGGACACTATTTCATAACGATAAACTCTTCCATCAAGGATGGCTAGGTATTTTGTCCGTATTTCTCTTCGCAGGTTTTTCTTTTCAAGGTATTGAACTCGTTGGCATCGCCTCTGGCGAGGCAAAACATCCAGAAAAAAGTATCCCCAAAGCAATCAACATAGTATTTCGGCGATTAGCTACATTTTATATTTTATCAATTTTAGTGATCGCATTGCTAATTACTTATAATGACCCACAACTCGCATCACAAAATAATGTAAATATTAGTCCATACACACTAATTTTTAGCAATTATATTGGCAAATATGCTGCTGACTTCATAAATTTGATAATTTTTATTGCCCTAATTTCTACTGCCAATGCCAGCACCTACACCGCAACTAGAGTATTGTGGTATATGGGTAAAGTCAATCACTCACATCAATTAATGACAAAACTAAATAAACACCACATTCCTGTTACTGCTTTAATTTTTACCCTTATTGTCAGTATCATATTTTACATCTTTTCTTTAGCCAGTAATGGTGAAGTATTGACTTACCTAGTGCAGATATCATCACTCTCTGGCTTTATTGCTTGGTTTGGAATTGCGTATAGTCATTATAGATTTCGTTATAAATACTTACCTAATGTTGGAGGAGAAACCTCACTCAAATATAGTGCAAAATTTTTCCCTTTTGCCCCAATTATATCAATGATAGTAATTCTTTTTATTATGTTTTCTCAATTTATCGTTCTACGCAATGATTATACTATTGTGGATTTCATAATGCTATATTCATCCGTATTATTGTTTATTTTATTATATTGTGGGCATAAATTTTATTTAAAACATAAGTTAATATGAAGATGTAGGCAATACATGTTATAATTATGTATTGTTTATAACCAATTTAAAGCTAAAAAATACTATGCAGCAAGAATTAAGACCATTACCAATTAGTAACTCAGATATTACCACCATTATTACCAATAACTTCTTATATATAGACAAAACAAAGTTTGTTTATAATATGATAAAAGTACCAAATAAATACTTTTTGTCGCGACCACGTCGATTCGGTAAAAGCACATTACTTTCTACGTTTAATGATGTATTTCTTGGTAACAAAGAATTATTTAAAGATCAATGGATCTATAACAGCAATTGGAATTGGCAAACATACCCAATTATTCGCCTTGACTTTAATGTAGCCAAGGATGAAGATTTAAAACAATATATCAAAAATAGATTAAAAACCATTACAAAAACATATAAAATATTTGATCAAGAAGAATATGATAATTATTCATACACAGATTATTTTAGAACAATAATTGAGAAATTACATGACACATACGAGCAACAAGTAATAATCTTAATTGATGAGTATGATAAACCTATCTTAGATGTTATTGATAATATTGATGAAGCCGAAGCAAAGCGTGAAATTCTTAAGGGATTTTATGGGACGATTAAAGGCGTTGATGAACATATTCGTTTTGTATTTCTAACTGGGGTAACACGCTTTAGTAAAGTTGGGGTGTTTAGTGGTTTAAATAACTTGGATGATATTACCTTAGATGATAAGTTTGCTACCGTCTGTGGTATTACACAAGAAGAATTAGAGTTTCATTGTAGGGATTATATCGAATTGTTAGCCAATAAAGAGCAGCTCACATATGCTGAATGTTTATTAAAAATCAAGCATTGGTATAATGGCTTTTGTTTTAGTGAAAATGGAAATACTGTATATAGCCCATATTCTACTTTTTTACTTCTAGACAAACAAAAATTTGCTAATTATTGGTTTAGCAGTGGTAACCCATCATTTCTCATTAAACTTTTAATGAAAAATAAATATTACTTACCTAACTTACGTGCCACTAGTGTTGACCCTGTATTTTTTGATTCGTTTGATATTGATAAGATTGATTTAACAGTTTTGTTATTACAAGTTGGGTATCTAACTATATCAAAAACTCCTGCAATGGCTTTTTTACAAGATCAAAACAATCAAATAGAGCTAAGCATTGCACCACCTAATTATGAAATATTTATGAGCTTAAATGCATATATCTTACAATATATTTATGGTGATGTGCAAATTCCATCAAAAATTAATCAGCTATTTATTAATGCTATTCTCTCAGATAATATTATTAACCTAAAAACCATGATAACTAGCCTATTTGCCAGCATTTCACATCATTGGTATACTAATAATAACATACAAGAATATGAAGGTTTTTATTGTTCTGTATT
>CAITEL010000311.1 GCA_903891375.1 uncultured Neisseriaceae bacterium | reverse complement strand
TATTGAAATGCAGATAAAAAATGAGTATAATATGAGGGAAAGAAGTTTATACCATTTAAGTAAAATTTTTAGTAGTCAACTACAAGCTGGTAAAAATTATAGAACGTTAAAACGTAGTGTAGTCATAAGTATTTTAAACTATAATCTGTTTAACCTTGATGTTAATAGAGTACATCGAAGTTTTTTATTTCAAGATACTGAAACACATGAAGAATTATCAAAATTAATGGAGTTACATTATATTGAGTTACCAAAACTTAAATCACAAATAAATAAAATTAGCTTTGATAATTTATTGACTGATTGGTTGCTATTTTTAACCAGCCCAGATAGTGAGGTGATTTCCATGCTAAAGAAAAAAATACCAGAGATAAAAGAAGCCGTATCCATCTTAGAAATATTGAGTAAAGATAAAGAAGCTCGGGAAATTTATGAAATGCGTGAACGTGCTATGTTAAACGAAAATACTAATTTGGAAGGTGCTAAAATGGAGGGGTTAGAACGGGGTTTAGAGCAAGGATTACAAAATGGATTGAAACAAGGATTGGAACAAGGATTAGAGCAGGGGTTACAACAAGGCGCACATGATAAAGCAATAAATATAGCAATCAAAATGAAGAAAAAAGGTAATTCAATAGAAGATATAATTGAAATTACTGGTTTAACAAAACATGAAGTAAGCAAACTATAGCTTTAATTGTTAAATTCAATAATCCAATTCATGAGGTAAAAATGACTAGTATAGAATTAAGAAAAAAAATCCAAGCATTAGTAAAAGAATATGCAGATATCAATTTCAAACCTAAAACATTTATTGCTGGGGAAACGGTAATCCCACCTTCTGGTAAGGTAATTGGCGATATTGAATTAATGAATATGACTGATGCAGTTCTTGATGGATGGTTAACAACAGGTAGATTTAATACTCAATTCGAAGCAGAACTTGGTAAATTTTGGGGCTTAAAACATGTTCTTACCACAAATTCTGGCTCTTCGGCTAACCTTCTAGCATTTACAACGTTAACTTCACCCAAATTAGGTGATAGAGCCATAAAATCTGGGGATGAGGTAATTTCTGTTGCGGCAGGGTTCCCAACAACGGTTAACCCAATACTACAAAATGGTGCAATCCCTGTTTTTATTGATGTTGATCTTGCAACATATAATATTGATGTTAGTCAAATAGAAGGAGCAATCACCAATAAAACAAAAGCAATTTTTATTGCTCATACACTAGGTAATCCATTTAACTTGGAAGAAATTTCTAAATTAGCTAAAAAATATAACTTGTGGTTAATTGAAGATTGTTGCGATGCACTTGGTTCTAAATACGATGGTAAATTAGTTGGTACTTTTGGTGATATTAGTACTATTAGTTTTTACCCAGCTCACCACATAACTATGGGTGAGGGTGGAGCGGTTGCGACTAACTGTGATGCCTTAAAAGTTATTATTGAGTCATTTCGTGATTGGGGGCGTGATTGTTATTGTCAACCAGGTTGCGATAATACTTGTGGTAAACGTTTTGGCTGGCAATTTGGTGAACTACCTTTTGGTTACGATCATAAATATACCTATTCACATTTAGGTTATAATCTTAAAATTACTGATATGCAAGCAGCTTGTGGATTAGCACAACTAAAACGTTTACCAGAATTTATTCAAAAACGTAAAGATAATTTTAATTATTTAAAAAATAAATTGCAAACTTGTACTGGGCAACTAATTTTGCCAGAGGCAACCGCTAATTCTGAGCCATCATGGTTTGGCTTTCCTGTAACGGTGCGTGAAACTGCTGGTTTTGGTAGAAATGATATTATTGCATATTTAGATCAAAATAAAGTTGGCACAAGATTACTTTTTGCGGGGAATTTGACCAAACAACCGTATATGATTGGTCGCAATTTTAGAATAGTAGGCGAGTTAACTAACACCGATATTATTATGAATAGTACTTTTTGGATTGGGGTATACCCAGGCTTAAGCACCGAAATGCTAGATTATACTGTATCAAAGATTGAAGAATTTTGTGGTATAGGGTTTTAATTATATATGGCTATTTTGATTAGTGGTGTAACTGGATTCTTGGGGAGTAATTTAGCACGTGAATTACTCTACAACGGCTATCATGTTCTTGGATTAAAACGGTTAACTTCATCAACTACAAGAATAT
>CAITEL010000310.1 GCA_903891375.1 uncultured Neisseriaceae bacterium | reverse complement strand
GTTTTAAGAAATATGGGGTCTAAATTGATGTACTTTATACATGCGGCACGAATGGCATAGTCTGCGGATGGAACTACAGATGCAATTCCAATTTGAATAACCTGTAGAGGATCCAAATTGTTCTCACGTAGCACATTACGTAAGAATATACCGAATTGATCAGAACTACCAATATACTTAGTATCATAGCGAAACTGTAGTAATAGCTGATTTTTATCGAATACGCCACCACATAATTGAGAATTGCCAATATCAAGACAAAGTAACATGTTTATCCTTAAAATATATATTATTTAGGCATAATTATATTACAAACTAAGAGCTAAAATGAATCTTTTATTTACTGACCAGATGGTAGCAAAGAAGATTGTTGCAAATTCAAATTTAAATTTCTTCAAAATGTGTATACAATGTCTATTATAGTTAAAATCTATTGATAGTATAAAATTTATTGATTAGATTTATTTGTTCTGTTGTAATATAATATCTCTCTAAGCACAAAACATAAATTTTAAGGAGTCCATTATGTTAAAAATAGGTGATAAATTTCCACAATTTAATTTAGTATCAGTTACTGGTTCCGACCATACTAAAGATTTTACCAATGTAACGCTAGATACATATGCAAAGAATTGGAAAATTATATTTTTTTGGCCAAAAGATTTTACTTTTGTATGTCCTACTGAAATAACTGGTTTTGGTAAGTTAAATTCTGAATTTTTAGATCGGGATGCAGTATTAATAGGTGCATCTACTGATAGTGAGTTTGTGCATGCTGCATGGCGTAAGCACCATGTAGATTTAGCGACGCTCACATTTCCATGGCTAGCTGATATTAAAAAAGAACTAGCGGGAAATCTAGGAATTTTAGATACAAATTCGGGTGTGGCGAATCGAGCAACATTTATTGTTGATCCAGAAAATATTATTCGCTATGTGGAAATGACTGACATGAGTGTTGGACGCAATCCACAAGAAACATTACGTATTTTGGATGCTTTGCAAACTGATGAATTATGTCCGTGCAATTGGCAAAAAAATGATGCGACAATTAGCGTATAAATATTTACGAAATAATAGCAATTATAATATATTAAAAAGGAAAATATCATGGGAATGAATGCAATTAAAGATAATTTATCAGATTATGCAAAAGATATAAAACTAAATTTATCTAATCTGATGAATAATGGTGCTCAAGATGGTCTTACGGAAAAACAAGTATGGGCAATAGCTTTGGCCACGGCTTACTCTACAAAAAATCAAAATATAATTATAGCGATTGAGAAGGGTGTAGAGCAGTTTTTAACTAATATGGAAATAAATGCAATTAAAGGAGCTACAACAATTATGGCGATGAATAATATATATTATCGTTTTATTCATGAAGTTAGTGATAAAACTTTTGCGACGTTACCTGCAAAATTAAGAATGAATATTCTTGTAAATCATGGTATGGAAAAAATTGATTTTGAATTGTGTTCGCTGGCAGTTTCAGCCATAAATGGTTGTGGGTTATGTATGGATAGTCATACAAAAACCTTATTAAAACATGAAGTTAGCTATGAGAGTATTCAAATGTCAATTCGAATTGCTGCGATTATTAATGCTTTAGCACAAACACTTAGTATTAATGATAACAGCATAATACAAAGTGCATAAATATGATGTCTAGAATAGGGTGCAATTAAAACTCGTGGAACGTATATTTATTGAGGGTTATTGTCATTCCTGCGTAGGCAGGAATCCAGCTAAAAATTTTAAAATTGATACCTGTTTTCGCAGGTATGACAGCATCACCAATTACC
>CAITEL010000309.1 GCA_903891375.1 uncultured Neisseriaceae bacterium | reverse complement strand
TACCCATTCATGACTTTGATATATATAAAGGGGCACATTATGTTGTATGTAGGAAAAGTCAAAATAAACAATCAGATTGTTCCAGTTATATATGAAGATGCATGGGGAATGTCACCTAAAGATCGTAGTGTCCGTTATATAATTGGTAAATCAGTATTTTTTCCGTTAATGGAACACTATCCAGAAGTACCTGTTGTGGTTTCTCCGCTAGATAGAGATGTATTTAAAATGTCTAATTTAAACGAGAGCTTTACTGATGTGGATATGTTAAACATTTTATATTAATAATTTAGGGGTTTTATGTTTATTGTCGTGGTTATTTTAACTTTAATTTTAGGATTTGTGTTTGGTTTTTTTTTGTGTTTTTATCAAAGTAAAAGCAATAAAAATTTTTTAGTATGTTATATTGATGATTTAAAGTTAGAAAAAACTAATTTATCTGTAGAAAATGATAAATGTAAGGAGATGGTGAGCCGATTAAATAGCCAATTAGTAGTGTATGAGCGAGATATTGCTATTAATAAAATTCGTCAAGATGAGCAAAAGCAAGAAGTAATTGAGGTGCGACAAAAATTGGTGCACGAGTTTGAAAATTTAGCTAATCGTATTTTTGAAGAAAAAAGTAATAAATTCAGCCAACAAAATCAAATTAATTTAGGTAATTTACTTACGCCGTTAAATGAAAAGATTAAGAATTTTGAAACAAAGGTTAATGATGTTTATGAGAAAGAAAATAAAGAGAGAATTAGTTTGCGAGTGCAAGTAGAAGAATTATCTAAATTAAATAAGTTAATGAATCAAGAAACCCAGAATTTAACCAAAGCCTTAAAAGGTGACTCTAAAGTACAGGGAAATTGGGGGGAAATGATTTTAGAAAGTATTCTTGAGAAATCTGGGCTTATAAAAGGTCGAGAATATGTGGTTCAAGATACCTATACTGATGATATAGGTAAGCGCTTTAGACCCGATGTGATTATCAATTTACCTGATAATAAATCATTGGTTGTTGATTCAAAGGTGTCCTTAACTGCATACGAAAAGTTAGTTTCGGCGACCAATGATGTTGAGTATAAACTTGCGTTAAAAGAGCATATTCAATCAATTAAAAATCATATTAAAGGGTTAAGTGATAAAAATTATCATAAATTATACAATTTACATAGCTTAGATTTTGTATTAATGTTTGTGCCAATTGAAGTGGCATTTACATTAGCACTACAAACAGAAAATGCATTTTTTGATGATGCACTGAATAAAAATATAATTATTGTATGCCCATCAACGCTACTTGCGACAGTGAGAACCGTATACAGTGTATGGCGCACCGAGAAGTCAGTACAAAATGCACATGAAATTGCCAAAATTGGTGGGGAGTTGTATGACCGATTTATTGGCTTTTTAACTGACTTAGAAAAAATTAATGATTCGATTAATTCCACACAAAAAAACTATGATAATGCATTAATCAAATTACAAGGTAACAAAGGTGTGGTAAAATCTGCTATGAAATTAAAAGAACTAGGGGCTAAATCAAGTAAGGTATTAGGTAATAATTACACATGCGAGATAACATCTTTATAATAAATTACTGGTTCATGGGAATAGATATATGCAGAAATTTAAAATAATCTCACGTAATAGTGAACTAGCCTTGGTTCAGGCAGCGTTTGTTAAAGAAAAAATAAGTGAGTTATATCCAGAGTTAGACATTGAAATTATCGGTATTACCACAAAAGGTGATAAGATTTTGAATAAATCTTTGGATAAAATTGGTGGTAAAGGATTATTTATTAAGGAACTAGAACAAGAGCTCTTAAAAAATAATGCTGATCTAGCGGTGCATTCACTTAAAGATTTGCCTGTGGTTACACCTGACAAATTTGTTATACCTGCTATTTTAAAAAGATATGACCCGTCGGATGCATTCATTTCAAATAAATATAATAGATTAGAAGATATGCCAGATAATTCTATAATTGGTACTTCGTCACCAAGAAGAATTGCCTTATTAAAAAAATATTTTCCGCAGTTATCTGTTAAATTATTGCGAGGTAATATTCAAACTAGACTGGCGAGGTTAGATAACGGTGAGTTTGATGGTGTAATACTGGCTACAGCTGGTATTATGCGTCTTGGTTTAGAGGCTAGAATAAAACAAAAATTAGATGTAAATACTTTTATTCCAGCAATAGGGCAAGGTGCCCTTGCTTTAGAGATTTTAGCAACACGTTTAGATCTATTGTTATTACTAAATAGACTTGAAGATTGCGACACTTACTTAACTACATTGGCAGAGCAAGAGGTTGGACGTTTAGTTGGTGCGTCATGTAATTTACCTATTGGTGTTTATGCCCAAATATCTGGGCAAAATATGCATATGAGGGTTATAATAGCTAACAACGACACAGGTAAATCCTGCAGTGTGTCATTATCAGACCATAAAGATAATTATAGTGCTTTAGCACAAAAGGCAGTTAATCAGATGGCATCAGATGGTTTGAGTGAGATACTAGCTTCTGAGAAAGTCATATAAATGTACTTACTTTGTGGGGGTGGGGTAACTCGCAAGGACATAATAAATAAAATACAATCAATATTAAATATTGCACCACAAGAATTAACAGTATTAAATTTAATGCATTTAGAAGCACAAATAGAAAACATTGAAAAATTTCGAAAGAATGCACATGAATACGAATATATCATATTTGTTTCACCGAGTTGTATTGATTATGTTGCTGATGTGATTCCACAACTTAAGAATACAATATTTTTAGTTATGGGGGATTTTAGTTATAATTACTTGCGTAAATTAACTCAATTAGAGATATTGTATCCGCATATAAATAAAGGTGCAGAAGGTTTAATTAGTGAAGTGGTGTCAGGGTTAGATTTATCAAATAAGAAAACACTTTTGGTAAAAGGCAGTGGCGGTAATCTAACTTTACAAAAAAAAATTCAGAGTTACTGTAAATCTTGTGATGGCTTAGACATTTATCACAGAGTCGGGCTGGTAATTTCAGAAATTGATTTTAAAAATTACATAAATAATTGTAGTGGGATTATTGTAACAAGTAGTTTATTTGCTACTTATTTATTTGAATTAGCAAAACAATATAGTGTGGTGGACAAATTACAGAATACAGAGTTTATCACGTGGCATGCCAAAATAAGGAATACGCTTTATCGACATGGTGTCAGAA
The DNA here is from genome assembly GCA_903891375.1 of uncultured Neisseriaceae bacterium. Classification (GTDB taxonomy): domain Bacteria; phylum Pseudomonadota; class Gammaproteobacteria; order Burkholderiales; family UBA11063; genus Aquella. The sequence goes on along the minus strand of CAITEL010000309.1, from coordinate 6,612 downwards.
AAGTATATCCGAGTAGTTAAATAATTTTATATAATAAAAAGGGTTATAACATTATGACAGAAACAGTAAAGATTAAGCGTGGCGTAAACAGTTTTAGTCTAATAGCGATAGTATTGTCTTTAATGGCACTAGGAGGGTTTGGATATTTATATTATGTAGGGATTGTTAAACAACAACAAATTGATGATAAAATGACGAGTTTAACTCAATTGGTAAATTCACAAAATGATGTAACAACTAATGATATTGTTGAAATAAAATCAAATATAGAACTATTGGAAAGCCAAATAACTAAACTTGGCAATCAAAAAATCGATTATTCTTTGTTACAAATAAATGAACTGATTAATATGGCTAATCAATCGTTGCTTGTGTATAATGATGTTAGAAGTACGCTTAAACTATTAAATTATGCAACAAAGCTATTAAATAATACGAATGATCCAAAATATGTAGAAATCAAAACGACAATTGCAAATGATATAGCACAATTAGGGCAAATCCAATATGCAGATCCAATTGTGTTATCCAGTAAAGTTAATGCAATTCTTAATCAAATAACGACATTACCTTTAATTGATAACTCAGTGCAAGCCACTAATGAGAATCAAGTTCAAATGAGTCATGCTGACTTAACGCAATCACTTTGGTTGCGATTTTGGGCAAATCTTAAACATGATTTTGCTTCTTTAGTTAAGGTTTCTAGCTCAGATAAAAATAAAGTTATTCAATTGTCACCAGATAAGAATATAATTATTAGGCAAAATATAAAACTGGATTTATTAAATGCAAGAATGGCATTATTACAGCATGATAATTTAGCATGGAAATATAATTTAGATGATGTTAAAGATAACCTTAATTTATATTTTGTAAATAATACATTAATCGGTGCGATTATTAATAATATTAATGGATTGTTGCAAACGGATATCTCCAATTCAAAAATAAATTTGGATGACACGTTAAAAGCATTAAATAAATTGAACCAAATAGAAGAATAAGTGGTGTAAATAATATGAGATTTTTGTTTAAAATTATAGTTATAATAGTAGTTGCATGTTTAATTGCGTCCTTGAGTCGTTATGGTGCTGGTGCTGTAATAATTTTTATAGGTAAATTTAGATTAGATTTTGCCTTAACTACGTTAGCAATATCTATATTTATTTTATTTGTACTAAGCTATTATCTAATTCGTTTTATAGTAAATATTAATCGTTTTCCGAATAAAATAAAACAATGGCGATTAAAAAATGCATTAATTCACAGTAGAAAATTAATGAATAGCGCTGCGATTAATTATTTTGAGGGTAAGTACGGTAGTGCATATAAAAATGCGATTAGTTCAACATCTAAAGAAATTAATAAAGATAGCCAGTTCCTAGCGTTGATGTTAAGTTATAAATCTGCGAGTTTTATGCGCAATCATGAAAAAGAAGAGACTATTTTAGCTAAATTAGATGTTTTTAATGAGCGAAAATGGCAATTAGCTAAATATGTAGCAGTCGCCGAAAATCAATATGCTAATCGTCAATATAATCAATGTTTAGATAATTTAAACAAAGCTATTGTGATTGATAAAAAGCACATTCCATCACGGCGCATAATGTTGAAGGCTTATATTAATTTAAGAAACTTTGATAAAGCCTTAGAAGGGTTAGATTGGTTAATAAAGCATGATTATATAGATAAATACAAAGCAGATAAGTATAAGATAACCGTCTATAGTAATTTATTTGCAAATGTCAGTGACGAGCTTGAGTTGTTACATTTTTATCGCAAATTAGATAAAACTGACAAACAAAATATGATTATTAATCGGTTTTATTTTGAGGCGTTAATTCGCCTCAGGTTACATGATAGAGCCTTAGAGTTTTTAGATGATACTGATAAAAATGGTTTAGTATTTACTGAAACTATTATAAAATTGGTTAAGTTATTACACAGTCAAAAGCAACGCTTGTATTTTATTAAAATAGCACAAAATATTTTGTTAAAAAATGAAAGTAGCTATATTTTTCATTTAGCATTAGGTATTACTTATTTTAATAGTAAAATGTTTGTTGAAGCTAAAAAACATATAGAACTAAGTGTAGCTATAAAACCACTGGTTGAAAGTTATTTGTATTTATTATTTATTGCGCTTGAAACTGGTGATGATAATCTTAAAAAAATTACAGAAAACAACTTACAAACTAAAACAACAATAATTGACTAACAACTTATATATAGGAACATTCTAACAATGCTTGGTAAAAATGATAAAACAAAATTCGCTAGAAAAAACAGAGACACTCTTTTGCCGTCTAAAACAGCTTTACTCTTAAATGACATTGTTGCTGTTTTAATTTTTGCACTTTCTTTTATTCTTGGTATTGCGTTATTTACATATAACCCAAATGATAATTGCTGGTTTAAAACTTCTGATGTTGCAACTAGTTATAATAAATTGGGTGTTGTTGGTTCTTATTTATCGGATTTTATGTTATCGGTTTTTGGTTTTTCTGCTTGGTGGTTTATTATCGGGTTATTTTACTTGGGTTATCGAAAGATTATTCGCAATAAAATAGAAACTGGCGATTGGTATACGATATTTCAGCTCGTGAGCTTTGTATTATTAATTTTAAGTTCTACTATATTTGAGTATTCAAATTTTTTTGGTATTCATTCCACATATTTACATAATGAATTTGGTGGTATGTCGGGTCATTATGCGTATTTGATTTTCAGTAAATATTTAGGACAATTAGGCACAGGTGTTTTAACTATTATTTTAGTGGTGGCTTGTTTTTCTTTTGCTTTTAGTATTTCTCTTGGATTTGTTGCCGAAAAGGTAGGCGCTGGCATTGATTTTATCTATATGGGTATAATGAAACTACTTAGCCCAAAAGTAGAAAATTTTGAAGTATTAAAAGGCGTAGAGCCAGAACTGGAATTTCCACGAAAATTAAAAACAAAAAAGATAGAAGAAGATTTAGATTCAAGTGATGCAGGATTTAATGATTTATTCGCCAAATTAGATGGTAAGGTAAATAGTAGTAAAACAGAATCAGAGAATGATGAGCCACTGAGTACACAACCTAAGACGACTATTTTAGAACGGTTAAAAAGAAACTATATTAATAAAACTGATGAACTAAAGTTACCTGTGGATAATAGTCTTGAAATTACGGATAGTCATTTTTTAAATGATGAGATTAAGCAAGATGATAATCAAACAGCAATTAATTCGACACCAAATGTTACATTATTTGCTAGAAGCAAAAAAGGTGAATTACCGAGCATTGATTTACTTACTAATCCCAAGAAACAGTCCGACTCTATTTCGGATGAAACATTAGAGTATGTCTCAAACTCTATTGAAAATAAATTATTAGAGTTTGGGGTTGAAGCCAAAATAACTGAAGCACTAAGTGGACCCGTGGTAACTCGATATGAATTACTGCCATCACGTGGTGTTAGAGGGGAAAAAATAGTTGGGCTGGGTAAAGAGATTGCCCGTGGGCTAGCATTGTCTAATGTGCGTATAGTAGAAACCATACCAGGTAAAAATACTATGGGTATTGAAGTACCAAATTTTAAACGTCAAATTATTTATTTGAAAGAAATTTTTGATTCGGTGGTATATAAGCATAGTACAAGTAAGTTAACTTTAGCGTTAGGTAAAGATATTGCAGGTAACGTAATTGTTGCCGACTTAGCTAAAATGCCACATCTTTTAGTTGCTGGTACTACTGGTTCAGGTAAGTCTGTTGCAGTTAATGCTATGATTTTATCAATTCTTTTTCAGGCAACTCCTGAGGAAGTTAAATTTATCATGATTGACCCTAAAATGGTTGAGTTATCATTTTATCAAGATATTCCACATTTATTAGCTCCAGTTATTACGGATTCGAACTATGCGGTTAACTCATTAAAATGGACTGTTGGCGAGATGGAGCGTAGATACAAGACAATGGCGAAGGTTGGGTGCAAAAACATTGCCTCATTTAACCAAAAAATTGAAGAAGCCAGTTATGTGGGTAAATCTATTCCAAACCCACTAAGTATTACACCAGAGGATCCAGAAGCCCTAGATAAATGGTCGTATATCGTTGTGATTATTGATGAATTGTCTGATTTAATGATGTCAAGTGGTAAAAAAGTTGAACAATATATTGTAAGAATTGCACAAAAAGCTAGAGCGGTAGGGATACATTTAATTGTTGCTACGCAAAGACCATCAGTTGATGTGATTACTGGGTTAATTAAAGCAAATATTCCATCAAGAATCTCATTTCAGGTTACATCAAAGATTGATTCACGTACTATATTAGACCAAGGTGGTGCAGAAACACTTTTAGGCCAAGGAGACATGTTATATTTATTGCCAGGTTCAGGTTACCCACAACGGATACATGGTGCTTTTGTAAATGATGATGAAGTAAATAAAGTGGTAGATTTTCTTAAATTATCTGGAGGAGGTGCAAATTACGTTGACGAAATTTTAACAGGTGATGTATCAGGTGCAGATTTACCAGGTTTAGATGATAATGACAATAATGTAGAAAAAGACAGTATGTTTGATGAATCGGTTAAGTTTATTTACGAAACAAAACGTTGCTCGATAAGTTCTTTGCAAACACGCTTTGGTATTGGGTATAATCGTGCGGCCAGAATCATGTCACATCTAGAAACCATAGGTATGGTTAGGCGTAACGAACGTGGTGGTTTTGAGTTACTCAAAGTAGAGTAACCAGAGCTTGCTTATATAGCATCTACTTATGGATTTTCACTGCTTTTTTATTAAATGCCAGTCCCAATTTAAGTATTTCTGTAATATGCGGATACATTGTTAATTCACAGTCACAATTTTTGTTAACTGGGTGGTCACAATCGAGATTATTACACAGAAGTATATATAAAGACTGGTATAATTTATCCTAATTGATTTTTTAAAGGTTTAGAACACATGTCTAGCATTAAAGAGCGTCTTAATTTATTACGTCAAAAAATGAATGTTGAACATTTAGATTTGTATTTAGTGCCTTCTACTGATGCGCACAATAACGAGTACTTACCGAAATGTTGGCTTAGACGCCCATGGATAAGTAATTTCACTGGTTCAGCTGGAGAAGTCCTAGTTACTAAAGATATTGGGTATTTATGGACTGATGGTAGGTATTTTTTACAGGCAGATAAAGAATTAGATAAAAGCCTCTATAGTCTTATGCCACAAGGTGGTTTTACTCCAGAAACAGAAAAATGGCTCGAAGAAAATGCGGTGACCAAATCAATTGGAATTGATGCGCATGTGATAAGCGTATCACGAGCACGTAAACTTAACCAAATCATGCAAGCAATCGGTGGTAAATTAATAATATCCAATGATAATTTGATTGATGAATGCAAAATTGAGTTAGGGGAAACATTAGAATTACCATCATCTAAGGCGTTTTATTTGGAAGAAAATTATACTGGTGAATCTATAATTGATAAATTGAGTTGGCTGCGTTCTTGTCTAAAAAAAGAAAATGCCGATTATATAATGTTGAATGTGTTGGATGAGATTAATTGGCTATTTAATTTACGAGGTTCTGATATTGAATTTAATCCATTAGTTATATCGTATGCGATTATTGGTCAGAGTACGGCTTGTATTTATATTGATAAAAATAAAATAGGGGCAGAAACGCTCTCTAAATTACAACAGGCAAATATTACGGTAGCGTCATACGATGATTTTGCCATTGCAAGCAATAATTTAAGCGGAGTTATCTGGTTAGATGAAGTAAAAGCTAGTTATTGGATGTATGCAAATATTGATAAAAGTAACAAAATGATTTTTATACCATCACCAATTATATATAAAAAAGCAGGTAAAAATATTACAGAAATTAATGGAGCACGTTTAGCGCATAAAAAAGATGCAGTAGTGTTAGCTAATTTTTTTTATTGGTTAAATAATAGTTGGGCAACAGGTATTGATGAATTATCTTGTGCGCAAAAATTATACGAGTTTAGGAGTGAGGCTAAAAATTTTATCGGCTTAAGTTTTAATACTATAAGTGGTTTTGCAAGCAATAGTGCAGTAATCCATTACGGTGTGACTAATGACACAAAAAAAACAGTAGATAATAGTAATATGTTTCTTTTAGATTCAGGTAGCCAATATTTTGAAGGCACTACCGATGTAACACGTACAGTTCATTTAGGTAATGCAACCCCGAAACAAAAACGCCATTATACTCTTGTACTTAAAGGTCACTTGGCGGTTGCAAGAAGCATATTTGCTCATGGAACTTGTGGGGAGCATTTAGATATTCTTGCTCGTAATGCATTGTGGAGTGATTATTTGAATTATAGACATGGTACGGGGCATGGTGTAGGTAGTGCGCTATGTGTACACGAAGGGCCACAGAAAATATCACAAGCAACAACCAATGTACCATTAGTACCAGGGATGATAGTTAGTAACGAACCAGGAGTTTATATCAAAAATGAGTATGGTATTCGTATTGAAAATTTGTGTTTAGTAACAGAAGTGCCTGATGATAGAGCTAAAAATTCAGAATATGGGCCATTTTATCAGTTTGAAACATTAACTTTGTTTCCATACGCTAAAGCATTAAT
>CAITEL010000308.1 GCA_903891375.1 uncultured Neisseriaceae bacterium | reverse complement strand
TAGAAAATCATTTATTTTAAATAAAGCTGTGGCGGAGTCTACGGGAGATTATTTGATTTTTTTAGATGGTGACTGTGTACCATTTCCAGATTATATCAAGAATCATATAGATTTGGCTGAGCAAGGTTTTTTTATTGCGGGAAATCGAGTATTGCTTTCGCAAAAATTTACTAAAAATGTAATTTCTAATCCGCAAATAGTGCAAAACATAATTAAATGGCGTTTATTTAATTGGATATTTGCTAAGATAAAAAAAAATGTTAATAGAATATTTCCAAAGTTAAAACTAGGGAATGGCAAATGGCGTTATGCACGTGGAACCAACTGGAAATACCCTAAAGGGTGTAATTTTGCACTCTGGCGTGATGATTTTATAGCAGTTAATGGTTTTGATGAGAGTTTTTCTGGGTGGGGTCATGAGGATGCTGATTTATTTATTCGTCTGATTCATTCGGGTATTAAAATTAAGGATGGAAGATTCGCTATTCCAGTTTTGCATTTATGGCACAAAGAATCTGACCGTCGGCAAGAACGTTCTAATTGGGATAGACTAACGCAAAGGGTTGCGGATATAAATTGTATAAAGGCTACTACTGGGTTCAATCAATACTAGAAGGTATAAAAGATGTCATTACCAAGAATTAAGAAATTAAATGAGCAATTAATTAATCGTATTGCTGCAGGAGAAGTTGTTGAACGCCCAGCCTCAGCTTTAAAGGAATTACTCGAAAATAGTATTGATGCAAAAGCAGACAAAATTGTTGTTGAGTTATCAGATGGTGGTACGAGACAGATTAAAATCATTGATAATGGTTGTGGAATACATCAAGAAGATATTGCTCTTACCATAGATAGACATGCAACAAGTAAATTACAAGATGAAGACGATTTGTATAGTATAACAACTTTAGGTTTTCGTGGTGAAGGTTTGGCATCAATTGCTTCAGTGTCAGATTTTGTGCTATCGAGTAAAACAGCTGAAGATAACCATGGTTATAGAATTGGATGTAATTATGGAGTAGTCTCTAGTGTTACACCAGTGGCACAAAATAAAGGTACAATTATTGAAGTAAATAATTTGTACCATAATATACCAGCACGTAAGAAATTTCTTAAGGCGGATACTACAGAATATGGGCATTGTAAGAATGTTTTTGAGCGTATTGCATTATCTAATCCGCAAATAAGTTTTGAATTAAAACATAATAATAAAATTATTTATGAATTAAAAGAACAATCATTATTAGATAGAATAAACGCATTGTTTGGTGAGGAATACACCAAACAATACTTTGAGGTTTTAGAAATACAGGTAAATAATATTGCTCTATCGGGGTATATTTATCACCCAAGCTATTTGCAATCGACTAAAAGTGTACAGCAGTTTTATGTAAATGGGCGTTATGTTCGTGATAAAGTTATACAAAATGCAGTGAAACAAGGTTACCGTGGTGTTTTACATAATGAACACCAGCCACAGTACGTATTATTTTTACAGGTACCACCTGAAGATGTTGATGTTAACGTACACCCGACTAAGAGTGAGGTTAGATTTAAGGACGTGCAACAAATCCATGGGTTTATTTCTTATTCTGTTCGTAAAATGCTGGCTAGTAATATTACTACTACAGTAGCAACAACAACAACTACAGTAGTAGATGGTGAGCTAGGTATTCATCAACAAGTTACAACTAATAAGGATTCGCTATTTAGTCAATTAAAACCAATAAGTGAGAATAAAAATCAAATTAGCAATTTTAATCGAGAGGCTAACTATAAATCGCAGAATAACACTACATTTACAAAAAATTGGTTACCTAACTTAGAACAACAATTTAACCAAGTTTCACCAACTCATAGACAAACACCCCAAGAACTTTTTACAGAAACTTCTCCCGTAGATGCGGAAGAGTTAGTTAATTATACGCTACCAACGTTAGGGTTTGCTGTTGCACAATTAAATGGTGTTTACATTTTATCGCAAACTCGTGATGGATTAATTGTAGTTGATATGCATGCAGCACACGAGCGGATAGTTTTAGAAAAATTAAAGACACAAGTCAGTAATAAAGAAATAACTGCCCAAAAATTACTTATACCAATTACTTTGAATATTGCGGATGAATTAATTGAATGTATAAAAAATCATGAATTAAGTACATTTGGTTTTGAGATACAACAATTACCCAATAATCAGATAATGGTCAATAGTATTCCAGCTATGTTAAATCAAGACAATATTGAAAAATTAGTAATAGATACACTAGCTGAAATCAGTAAATTTGGCAATAGTGATAGAATTAGTGAGCATTATGAGGATATCCTCTCAACTATTGCGTGTCATAGTGCAGTGAGGGCAAACCATAACTTGACTATTCCAGAAATGAACGCATTGCTACGAGATATGGAACAAACCTTACGTGCAAATTATTGTAATCACGGTCGACCAACTTGGTTTAAATTATCAATGAGTGAACTAGATGGTATGTTTATGCGCGGTCAATGAACTCTCATGCTTTACGCATTTAGCTTTAAATGGATCTTCGGAATATTGTGTGTGTTATCCACTCAATATCACTTGGGATGTATTCGGATTTAAGTGTGCTATGATAACGTAGAATTTCATTTAAAATATCACGTTAATCATTATGCCACAAGGTGTCGCATTTCATTCCTGAGAGGGCCGTTCAGGGCATCGTTAACTTTTTAATCTCTTTGGGTATAATTCCTCGCAGCTTGCTGCGACATTGTCATACCAGCGAAGGCTGGTATCCCAAGCCCTTGCTCTTCTGTAAAAGTTTTTGCGCTCAAGATACCCCGGCTGCTCTGCGACGGGGTTATTCATTCTAAGTATCCCCACTCTGTAAATAATTCTTGATATTTTATATTGTTTTTATTTGCCAAAAAAAATAGATATTCAGGAGCAATATCAAAACCATTTGACCAGCAGATAGCACCATGATCAATTTTAAAATCTGAAAATTTTGATTCATCATTTAAATCCTGTATAAGATGAAAAAATGATTTTGAACTAATGTAATTTTGTAGATCAATAATGTATTTACCAGGGTATTCAACAAACTCTATAGCAATGGTTTTGCCATTTTTATATTTAGCTTTCTTTATATGTAACATGATTAACCTCTTTAAATTAATGGTTTAATTTTAGTAAAGTCTTTAGTATTTCGCATTGCATCCCAGTTTTTTAATAATTCATTTTGATGTAATTCTGCCCATTCTAAAACCAAGCCCAGAACTTTGGCTGGTAGTTTACCACTTTTTACATTTAATGTTTTTATAATGATCTCAGCTTCATATTCGTTATACTCTGCGTGAAAGTGTGGTGGATTATGCTCATCCCAGTACATTTTTATTACAATACCTAAAAATCGTGAAATTTCTGGCATATTTTACTCCTTAAAATTATTGAATAACCTTTATTTTACCAGTTACTACATGATTAATCAAGCTTTGTTTATGCTCTTTGAGTAATATTACCATAGACTTGGCTTTATTGATTAATTCATCAATTTTTGCAGTTTGTTTATCGAGATAGTCGGCTAAATAGATTGCGTTGCACCTTTATCACGTAAAATCTTATAATCAGGTGCAAATAACAAGTTATCATTAAATATACAATATCACGTGGGGTAAAATGCTCACCTGCAGTTTCGTTAGACATCTCAGCAAATTCACGCAGAAGCTCTTCGTATAATAACCACATAGAGAAACTATCAACTTTTGAGGTATGCAAATCAACTGCATTAAATCGCTTCAATACTTCAAATAATAAATTTTTATCATTTAATTCGGCAATTTTTTCTAGAAATTTAAACTTTAGAAAAATATCACTAACATTTGACGAGAATTTTTCAATATATTTTTTAAGATCAGTGTGGATACCTGCACTATTGGCTTGCATTTTATTAAAACTCATGTTAGTTTTATTATGAAAAGGCAGTCCTCTGCTTCTTTATTTAATACGCGGTCAATGGCGACGTCTGACATTGCCTCTACTGGATTTATTGCCAATAAATGTTTATTATTATTTTCAATAACTTGCCATTTTTGAAATACTTTTTCTCTGGAAATATCTAATAAACAATCTAGACGACGTAAAACAGTGAAAGGTAATATAATGCTCCCATATTCATTTTGTTTATAATCACCACGTAGAACCTCTGCGACATCCTAAATTAATGCTGGTATTGATTTATCTATCATATGCTAACTTCTCAAATTATTTAAACATTAAAGCGAATTTTAGCACACAACAATCCGAATGGTTTGGTTATTTTAAAATTAATTTAGCACAGCGTATTCCGAAAATCCCTTCAAATTACAGCTTAGTTGTCATCAGTTAGTTAAAATGAGTTCATACTTAGGCATTGTTAATATAGTATAAATAATGAGCCGTTCAATTTATACTCATTCATATTCAAGTTCCAAGTTTGTTGCCAAGCTCCTTGCCTACTACCTGTAGGTTGCGTCGCTTGGCGCCTCCTTGGATCTTGAATCTGTTAGAGTATAGTCATCAGTAATTTCACTGAATATTCTAACATTTTCTTATATCTGTAAAAATGGAAAATCCACTTAGAGGGAGTAAGTGGATTTCTAACAATAACGGCAAAATGAATCGAGGGAATTCACTAACCAACACATTTGGCTAATGAGGATTCAAAATGCCATTATCGTTACGTGCCACCCCACAAGAATAAATACAGTATAGCTTGTTATATGTAAGATTTAACATGTTATCTCCAATATTTAATTAATATTTTTTTACTGAAGATATTATACCACCATTGTTGCATGAATGCAATAAAAAATGCACTATAATTGTCGAAATTATTATAACATACTGTTAAATAATGATTTTTTATTGTAAAAAATCATTGCAACATTAAAAAATTATTATTAGCCATGGCACATAATTGTTCAAGAGTATTGTAGTTGTTTATTTTATTTGGTTTTTCTGCGAGTGCTGTTTCTGTGAGACGCAATAATTTACTGCATATATCTAAATCGTTATATTGCAAAACATTCGGATATTTAAGCATTGACATTAACCCATTCATTTTAGGGGTATTACTATTTAATGCAATAAATTTTGTGCCAAGGGTTATGGCTGCAATAGTATGATGAAAGCGTCCTGATACCAATAAACTAGCCTCATCTATTACATTTAGCCAATCATTAATAGTTGTTGCTTCGTAGATTTCCCAAGTAACCTGAAATTTTTGTTGCATGTGCTCAATAAATTCTCTATCATCTTTTGCTGGATAAGACGAAGCCCCATATAAAAATTGTATTCTAAACCCTTTGTTATGCATAATTTTTAAATAATTATTAAACCCTTCTAATCCATTGGTAAAGTCGTCGATATTTCCTTTTTTATTTGAAGGAATATTAAGATTTAACCATGTGGCTGAACCTGCGATTAGTAATGTTTTTATTTTGATATTATTACGGCATCGATGATAATTATAATAATCTTTAACATAAAGTGGCAAACAATCAAAACTTTGTACTATTTTTGTAACACCTAGCTTTTTCATTAAATTAAAGCTAATATCTTCTCTTATTGCTGCAAAATCTATTGTATTGTAGACTAGTTTATATATTTCATATTCATCGGAATTACCAATGGAATCATCATGTTGTGGGTATACAGAATGATTTAATATTTCTACGTGTTTATGAAATATTGTTTTTGTAATATATGCTAAATATAATAAGTTAACTGGTGCTGTATTAAGTCCATGCAAAGTACCTTCGCCATTTATTACTAAAGCATCATTGTTTTTGATTAAATTAATAATTTCTTTATTGTCATCAATAAATTCTTTGCAAATGATGTCATCTTTAAAACCAATGATAGTTTTTGGGGCTGAGATTATTTCGTAAGTTTTAAGTATGGGTACACTAGTTACATTATGCCCAAGGTGTTTTATTTTATTTATTAATGCCGTACTTGTAGCTGTGCATCCAAAGTGGTACCAATTAGTTGTATCATTTATTAAAAGTATATTCATCTTATTTATAATTGGCAAATTGTGAATTAGGTTTAAATGTTGCAAAGATAAGTAAAATAATAAACAGTATAATACTAGAAGCATAGAAAAATTCTTTATGTAATTTAAATAACACATTTGCGAAACCAGTAGCATAAATACTCGTCCATAGTGGAGTTAAGCCAGCTCCTATCATGTATGCTATGTTATAACAAAGTGCTATGCTAGACAATCGCACTGGTGTTGAAAACAAGTCAGCAAGTAATCCAAAAAATAATCCATTAATTCCAGCGGTAGAGATTGCGATTATAACGGTTAATACGTATAATTTTATTTCTAAATGATTAAGTAAAATTTTGTGGTCATTTTTTAAAAATAAAATTACAATTAGTATAATTAATAAAAGTATAATATCAACATTGAAGATTCTT
>CAITEL010000307.1 GCA_903891375.1 uncultured Neisseriaceae bacterium | reverse complement strand
AGCTGACTTATTAATAATTGCAGTTGGGCATAAAGAATTTAAACAAATGTCTTTAGATGATTTGTTATCCAAATTATCTCCGAAAGCAGTTATTTTTGATGTTAAGTCAATTTTACCGAAAGATGAAATTGTGAACCGTGGTTTTACATTGTGCCGCCTATAAACAAAGGATAAACATTGGTATTAATAAAAATATTGGAGCAAAAATTTTGAAAGTTTTACATACATCAGATTGGCATTTGGGACGTACCTTGCATAAGAAAAAAGAACGTTATGTGGAATTCCAACAATTTCTTAATTGGATGGTACAAACAATTAAGGATAATGCGATTGATATTTTATTAATTGCGGGTGATATTTTTGATACAACTATTCCGAGCAATAAAGCACAGGAGATGTATTATCAATTTTTATGTGAATTATCAATTAATACCAAATGCCAGCATATTGTAATAATTGGTGGTAATCATGACTCGCCAACTTTATTAAATGCGCCAAATCAAATACTCAAGCAGTTAAATATACACGTGGTCGGGTCTATTACCGATAATCCAGAAGATGAGGTTATCTTACTTAAGAATAAAGACGGGAAGGAATTAGCTTTTATTTGTGCTATACCATATTTACGTGATAGAGAAGTTCGATTAGTCGATAATGGTGAGACTGCACGGGACAAAGATTTAAAATTAATGCAGGGGATTAAAGAACATTATGCAAAAGTGTGTGATATAGCAGTTAAACAACGTGATGAGTTAAATTTAGAGATTCCGATTATTGCAATGGGTCATTTATTTGTAGCTGGTGGGCAAACTATTGCCGAGGATGGAGTGCGTGAACTATATATTGGTTCATTAGCCAAGTTTGGTGCTAATGATTTCCCTTTGAGTATTGATTATTTAGCGTTAGGGCATTTACATGTGCCACAAATTGTTAATGGTAACTCCAATATGCGTTATAGTGGCTCACCAATTGCTATGGGATTTGGTGAAGCTAAACAGCAAAAAGTGGTCTTAGCGGTTAATTTTAATGAAAAAAATGCAGAAGTGGTGCCAATTAAAGTTCCTGTTTTTCAAAATATGTTACGCATTGATGGTGATTTGGCTATTATAAAAAGTGAGATTAATAAATTATTGTTAGCAGGTGGTTCGGTATGGGTTGAAGTAATTTACACTGGATCTGAAATTGTCGCTGATTTATGTGAACAATTAAATGCTATGGTGCATAATAGTTCTATAGAGTTATTGAAAATAGAAAATCTGTATGTCACTAATCAAATATTTATAGGTGAGATGCAGGGTGATGGGATTACTTTGAGTGATTTCACGCCTGATGAAATATTTAATCAATGCTTAGAAGTTAATCAGGTTGATGCATTGCAAAGAGATGAATTATTGATCTGTTATCAGCAGATATTACATGAATTGAATGAAAATGATAGTAGGGCTATTTAGATGAAAATTCATAAATTACGTTTTAAAAATCTAAATTCATTGGTTGGTGAGTGGAGTATTGATTTTACTAACCAAGAATACATGGAGCAAGGTATTTTTGCTATTACGGGGCAAACTGGTGCGGGTAAGTCGACTATTTTAGATGCGATATGTTTAGCATTATATGGGCAAACACCGAGGCTAGATAAAATTTCTCAAGTTCAAAATGACATTATGTCACGCCATACAGGAGAATGTTTTGCTGAGTTAGATTTTAGTACTAAAGACGGATTATATAGGTGCTATTGGTCACAAAATCGTGCGAGGAAAAACCCAAAAGGTAAATTGCAAGTCGCATTACATGAGATTATTGATTTAAAGACTCAAAAACCAATAGAGGCGCAATTAAGAACTGTTGCTTTGAAAGTAGTAGAAATCACAGGTATGGATTTTGAACACTTTACTCGTGCGATGTTACTGGCGCAGGGGCAATTTGCTAAATTTTTACAAGCAACTCCAGATGAACGCTCACCAATATTAGAACAAATCACAGGTACGGCAATATATACCCAAATATCGATGAATGTTCATGCTCGTAAATCACAGGAAGAAAAAAATTTAGAATTGATTAATACAGAACTATCAGGAGTAAATATATTAACGGACGAAGAAGAGCTAGATTTAAACAATAAATTACTTAATATTGATTCAGAATTAGGGCAGATAGTTGCAAAAATTGAACAAGTAGCACAACAAATATTATGGATAAAGAAGTTAGATGAATTATTAGATAAGAAAAAATCATTGACAACAGATTTACAAACACTTGAAGAAGCTAAAGAACTCTTTAAAATTGAAGCAGGAAAATTAGAGACGGCTAAAATTGCGTTAGAAATAAACACATCTATTTATAGTAAGTTTATCAATACTAGAGAACAATTACAAGTTTATCAATTAGATTTAAAGAAACACCAACAAGAATTACCAATATTAGTTGATAAGAATAAAAATCATGTTGCGGAATTATCTACTAAAACTCAAACATTTGATATATTCAAATTAGACAAAGCAGCAATGCTTGAAATTATTGAAAAGGTAAATAATTTTGATTTTCAAATTGAGAATATACGACCATTAATTGAAACAAATGTACAGAAAATTGAGGGTTATATTAAGCAAATACAGGGTGAAACAAATAAGCAGAAAGAATGTGAATTAGAACAAGACAAATCACAAAAACAATTAGAGGGTATACAGGAGTATATTAGGCAATATACTAATGATGGTGAGCTTGTGCAGAGTCTTAGTGGTATAACTGAACAACTATCAACTTTTGAAAAATATTGTAACGAGTTAAGTATCCAGTATACAAACTTAGAAAATACGCAAAATAGTTATAACATATTAATGAGCCAACAAACTAATTATAAGGATAATAAGGCCGAAAAATACGCTATACTTGAGCAATATGACACAAAAAGACAGCCATTAATGGATGAGCATCAGCAATTAATTAAAGATGGCGATTTAATTGTTCTGGTTGATTTTTTAAAAGATTTGCGTGATAAATATGACAATATTACTAAATTATATGAATGTACAAAAAAGATTAAAGAACACGAAATTAAGAGAACTACGTTAGAAACTGCAATTGAGGGTTACAACACAACATCTACTGATTTATCAGCAAAATTAACTAATATAAATGACAATAAAACAAATATAAATAAATTAATTGAGAGTCTTCAGCAACAAATTATCCTTGAAAATAAAGTGTATGATTTAGAAAATGAGCGACAACAGCTACACGATGGAAATCCTTGTCCATTATGTGGATCAATTGAACATCCTTATGTAAGCGATATCCCATTTATTGCCAGTAAAACAGAGAATGAATTAAAGGTGGCTAAAGCGGAATTAAAGCAATTTGAGGATAATTATAATAACACATTGCAACAGCATGCACAGATTGTAACTACACTAAAGCAGTCCAAAAAAACGTGGGAAGAAATAAAAGACGATTTAACTGCACAACAACAAATTGCTAATGAGTTAATTGTGTTATTAGAATTAAACATCAGGGTAGAATCAATTGTTGCACAAGAAATACAAATCAAACAACAACAACTCGAGGCAAAAATAGCGCTAGATGATATGGAAACTAAAATTAAGCAAATTAATCACTTGAATAATCAAATTGCTGAAATAAATAAAGAGTGCAAACAAGAACAAGATGAAATCGCTAAGCTTGAGATAGAATTGGCAGGGTTAAAGGTTAAAATTGAAGAGAATAAAAAATCTT
>CAITEL010000306.1 GCA_903891375.1 uncultured Neisseriaceae bacterium | reverse complement strand
GTTGTTTTTGTTTTTCTTCAGATTCATTTATAAAGCTGGCTAAACCAATGGATAATAGCGTTGCAGCAAAGAATTCGGATGCAATAGCAATATTTATACCTGGTAGTCGAATCGGCAATACAAAAATTTGTAAAACAAGAAATATACCAAACAAACCACAAGCAATACCAACACTCGAAATCGCAATCCGTTTAGCACGCAAAATCGATAATATACCGATTATTGAAGATAACACGACGGCCAGCATTTCAGAAAAGAATTTAGACACAGGAAAATAACTATATGGAATGAGTAAAGGAATTACAAATAGTGCAAATATCAATACATATATTGGCACTGAATACATTAATGTATCAAAAATATTCTCTTGTTTATTGTTGTTATGTTTCATTTCAAACCATTCCTTCTAACTAATTTTTTATTCTTAGAATAACGAATACCAACTACTACTATTATATTTCCAATCATGGCGTAAATATTTACTCTTAGGGTAATTAACTGCCAGAACCTTCTTAGTGTCATCACTTAATTGCAACTGCCCTAATAATTTATAAGCAGATACTTCTATCGCAATAGCTTCCTCTATTTGATGACTATCCATATACGTAGTAATGATTATTTGTGAGCGATTTATTGCAGCTAAGTATGCCTTAATACTCATATAATATCTGGCTTTGTATAATTCACTTAGCGCTAAATCATTCACGATTTCATTAATTTTTAAACGTGAATCTGGTGCATATTTTGATGTTGGGTATTTATTTACTAATTCGTTAAATGCTTTATATGCTTCTTGTAAGCCTAATTGGTCAAGTTGACTTTGATTTTGTTTAGTTAATTTCGCAAAAAATCCATCATCAGGTAAAAAATTAATATACCCCTTTAGGTATAGTGCGTAATCCATACTGGTATTTGTTGGGTACGTAATTATAAATTGATCTACAGTAGCCAGCGCAAGCTCTGGTTTATCATTTTCATAGTATGCATACGATAAATCCAACAAGCCTTGCTGAGCATATACCCCATAAGGATAGGTGGTTTCTAATGCATTATATAGTTTAATTGCCCTATCGTAACTACCATTAGATAAAGCATCTAGTGCTGTTTGGTATAGCTTTTGTACCGACCAACCTTTGGTTTCATTAATAATCGGATCCCCACTATCCGCACATGAAATTATGCTACATGTTAGCATAATAAATAAAAATATGTTTTTAATGAACTGCATTGCTTACGTATTATCCTTTATTACTACCGAGTAGCTACATAACTATATTTGACCTGCTCAAAGAAATATTTATTTATATACTCGAATAAAAGAAAACCAAGAGGCGACGAGTATAGACGCAATTATACCAGAGTTCACAACAAAGCACATGATAAATTTAATCTATACTCAAACATATTCATACATATGGTATAATGTGTGCTGGTTAAAAGGATTAAACTTATACATGCTAAAATCTACAAAAATATCCACAGAGATAGAAACTGATGAACAAATAAATATAACGATACCTGATGAACACACAGGTAAACGCATAGACACTGTTTTGGCTCTAATGATTCCAGAATTATCCAGAACTCGCTTAACAAATTGGTTAAAATCAGGGAACATTCTGGTTGATGGAAAAATATTACGTCCTAAAGATAAAATTTTAGGTGGTGAAATTGTCCTTATCGATCCATTAACCAATGAAGAAGAATTAGCTTATTTACCCGAAGAGATTCCTCTTGATATTATTTATGAAGATGAACACATTCTGGTAATTAATAAACCTGCTGGCTTAGTCGTTCATCCTGGTAGTGGTAATTGGAGTGGCACGCTACTCAATGGTCTATTATTTTGTTACCCTGAATTAAAAAATATCCCACGTGCTGGTATAGTGCATAGATTAGATAAAGATACTACTGGTTTAATGGTAGTAGCACGTACTTTAGGCGCACAAACACAATTAGTTAGGCAACTACAAGATAGGCAAGTTACTCGAATTTATCGCGCAATTGTTGAAGGACATCCACATCAAGAAGGCGTTGTTAATAAAAGTATTGGACGTGATCCGAATAATCGAGTAAAAATGGCAACTATTGCTATTGGCGGAAAAGAAGCTATTACTAAATTTCGAGTTCTACAAAATTTTGATAAGTTTAGTTATATTGAGTGTAAACTCGAAACTGGCAGAACCCATCAAATACGTGTACACATGAAATCAATAGGCCACCCTTTAGTAGGTGACCCAATTTATGGTAACCATAAAGTTAATTATGCAGAAAATGTTGTTGAAGCAATTTTATCTCTCAATCGCCAAGCTTTACATGCAACGAAACTAAGTTTCATACATCCGATTACAGAAGAACTAATGAACTTTAAAATAGCATTACCACAAGACTTTAAATACTTATTACAACAATTAACTCAAACTAAACTAAACAATACCAATGAATTTGACGATGACAACGATGACGATGATAATTGGGAAGTTATTTACGTTCGTGAATAGCACAGTCAAATAATTTAATTTGAATAGGTAACAATTATAATGAAGAAAAATAAACTGCTAACACCGTATGATTTCATACCTTTTGGTGAATTTAGTCTAGAGAATCTAGACGAAGCGTTAACGATTTCATTAACAAACGCTGAATACGTACTAACTAATTCATTAAACCAAACCACGAGTACCTGGGAATTGGTTATTGAACCGTTACATGGAGCATTGTATAGTTTTCATAACTTATGGAGTATTGTAAACCATTTAGTTTCAGTAAATGACAATAAAGAAATTCGTGCTTTAGAAAATAAATTCCAAAAAAACGTTACTGAATTTTATGTAAATTTAGGACAAAATAAAAAATTATATGAACATTATACCAACATCAAACAAACTCAATACAACTCATTAACTGATGTCCAAAAACGTGTTATTGACAATGAATTTCGTGACTTTTTCTTATCTGGAATTGGCCTAGACGATAAAGCTCAAAATACGTTTAAATCGATACAAATTGAATTAGAAGAACTTGCAACTAAATTTTCGCAAAACATCTTAGATGCCACAGATTCTTTTACAAAATACGTTACATGCGATGAATTATCTGGTATTCCAAATGATATATTACAAATGTATCAAGAGTTAGCAAATAAAGATAATAAACCTAATTTGTATAAAATAACATTGCACGCACCTTGTTATTTACCCATCATGCAATATTGCGAAAATAGAACACTCCGTGAACAAATATATAAAGAATACGTCACCAGAGCTAGTGAATTTGGTAATTTGGCATTTGATAACACTAAGCTCATTGGTGAAATAATTAATTTACGCATGAATAAAGCTAGAACACTTGGTTTTAAAAACTATAGTGAGTTATCATTATATACGAAGATGGCTGATAATTCCAAACAAGTGCTAGATTTTTTATATGAACTGGCTAATAAATCTAAAGATTATGCAATTTCTGACATTAAAGAATTACAAGAGTTTGCTTTTAACTCTGCAGGACTAAAAAAATTAGAGGCATGGGATATTCCATTTTTTAGTGAAAAGCTACAACAAGCAAAATACAGCTACTCAAATAACGATCTTAAACAATACTTTCAACTACCCAATGTATTAACTGGATTATTTCAATTAATAAAAACATTATTTAATATTGAATTTAAACCTCGTCATGATATACCAACATGGCATAAAGACACATTAACTTTTGATGTCTTTAATAATAATACTGTAATTGGTAACCTATATCTTGATTTATATAGTAGAAATGGCAAACAACAAGGCGCATGGATGAATTCTGCACAAGATAAGTATATTTATCAAAATAAATTGTTTAACCCAATGGCATATGTTATATGTAACTTCCCCACTCCTGTCAATGACACTCCAAGTTTACTCAATTTTGATGAAGTACAAACGTTATTCCATGAAATTGGCCATGCAATGCACCAATTAACCACAAAGATATCGCACTTTGCTATTTCTGGGATAAATGGCGTAGAATGGGATGCCGTAGAGTTACCTTCACAATTCATGGAGTACTTTGCTTGGCATTACGGCACTCTATCTACTTTATCTAAGCATATTACAAGCAATGAAGTATTACCATTAGAATTGTACAATAAACTTCTAGCATCAAGGTATTTTCAGTCTGGCTTACAAATGCTACGCCAAATAGAATTTTCTGTATTTGACATGTTATTACATTGTGAAGAAAACCCAAATACGGTAAATTATTTAGAACTGTTAGATACCATTAGAAAAAACATAGCAGTGATTACCCCACCCAAATATAATCGTTTTCCTAATAGTTTTTCGCATATTTTTGCTGGTGGGTATGCTTCAGGATACTACAGCTATAAATGGGCAGAAGTATTAGCTACTGATATTTTTAATGTATTTGACACTAATGGCCCAACAAAATATTTTGAACTTGGGCAAAAATTCTATGAAAATATTTTAAGCCAAGGAGCAATTAAACCAATGATGGAGAACTTTAAGGCATTTATGGGTAGAACACCGCAAATAGATGCATTACTCAAATATACATTTGGTAAATAAATTGAGCTTCATTTGTTAAGTTGATGTTGAGTAGACGAAAAACATTGACAAAACAATCATATTTTATGATACAATAGAAGTTAGCATGTATCTAGTTTAGCAGCTACACTCACATCAAGTACTTCGTCATATTTGGATGACTTCACACAAGTGTGTTATCTATGACATATTATACATGGCACCATCAAAATATTTAGATATAATTGCGTAGCTATAAGTAGTTATATCTTTTTACCTGCGTGAGTATACTTAGCACGGGCATGTATTGAGCTTTCCGCTTTCGCTCCTGATGTACGAGAGTCACACGGCGTCGCTCATCAAAAACCTCAATTTGTGCCCGT
>CAITEL010000305.1 GCA_903891375.1 uncultured Neisseriaceae bacterium | reverse complement strand
TTATTAGAATATCGCTTGCTTTCAATGTCATATGTGTCCAAAAAATTAAATAGTTATTGGTGCGAAAATATAATTAATAGTATATATTTTAACATAGTATGATTACTAAAGGTATTGCTTTTAATTTTTGGAAGGGAGACCTGAACAAAGGCAACATATGTCGGTAAGTTTGGAAACCAGTCACCCAATAGTTTTTTGCAGGAACGTATATTTCTTTCAATGCCACCTTTTTATCGATTATACCAAACATATAAATGGTTATCACCTCTTCATCTGTAAAACTTAAATCTGCATGGTTGCTCATTCTTTGGCAAAATGCATTTTAGTTATTTTTACAAAAATAAATTTATGTAACTTTAATAGGAAGTGTAATTATTGACGCCTAGATATAAAATACTGTATAATAAAGGTATTGAATTTTTATAGGCGTCAATTATGCAAAAACAATATCGTATAATATTTGAAAGTTTTGATTCAAAAAATCCAAGCGAAAGTACTCAAACTGTTTTAAATACTGGTGAAATTAAGATACCCATTGACTTATTTGATATTGGTTTTTCACATGTTGAACAGATCACAATCATTCAAAAAACTCAAGATGCTTTGCTAAAAGAGCAATTTACTCTTAGAGATAACGCTCTTAAACATTGTCCAGATTGTGATAATGTAAAACTAGTGCGTGAGGGTCAAAATAAATCAAACTACTACGATATTTTTACTGATCATAAAATAACCTTAACTCGCAGACATTGCCCAACATGTAGTTATGAAATTGACGCTACAATTAAAACTATATTTGGTAGTGAGTTATCTGCTGAATTAGCTAAGGTGCAAGCTCAACTTGGTGCTGATTATAGTTATCGAGATAGTGAGCATTTGTTTGAATTATTTTCTCAAAATCAACGTGAAATAAATAATCATGATAGAATCAAAAAAACCTCTGAAATTATTGGTGCTGAAATAAAGACACTCCATCAAAATGAGAATAAAATAATATCAATAAAACCCGCTGCAGAATTAATAATTAACGTTGATGGTGGGCATATAAATACTATTGAACCGGGGAAAAGAAGCTTTGAAGCAATGGCGGCTGTAGTTTATAAGCCCGAAGCATTACAGGTAAATGTATCTGGGACTAAAAATATATTAACTAGTAAGCATTGTGCAGCATCAGCTTGCAGTGATAATCAAAATGAAATGATAGCAAACACTATAGTAGCAGCATTAAAAGAGGGATTAACTCCCAATACTCATATAACGGCACTTTGTGATGGAGCTAAAAACTGTTGGCAAATAATTACAGCATTTATTCCAATAGCTGCAACAGTAACCTGCATATTAGACTGGTTCCATCTTAGCATGAAGATACATAATATAGCATTACCAGCTGATTTAAAAAGTCAATTAGAAAGTGTAAAATGGCATCTATGGCATGGACAAGCAAACGACGCATTAACTAAGCTCAATGCTTTAATTTGGGAAGCTCCTGAAAAAAAACAAATCTTACTCAAGAAACTCAAAATTTATATTGAAAATAATAGCGATAAAATAATAAATTATGATGAACGTCAGAATGCTGGGCTTGTGTATACTAGTAATTTGGCAGAATCAACTGTTGAGAGCTTAATTAATCAACGTTGCAAAGGGCAACAACATATGCGTTGGTCAAGAGATGGATTAGATCCAATATTACAATTACGTGCAGCAATTAGTTCTAATGAATGGAATACTAACTGGAAAAGCATAGTTACTAATGCAATTTCTATTCATTGATGGCGTCATGTATTACACTTCCTGTGTGTTTTTACTATAATGCAAACCGATTATAAAAGACCCTGAAACACATAAAGAGCCATGACCTATTCCCGAACTAGCACCAGTAATTAATACACATTTTTTCACAAATTAGACTTTATTGCTGGTAATATTGTAGCTACTACACTACCAAAACCAATTCGATAATCATTATTCTGACACCAGCCATTTATTGCAACACTGTCACCATCACAAATGAAGGTACGTTCTTCACCTGATGGTAGTTTAATTGGTTCAGAACCTGCCCATGTTAATTCTACTAAACTGCCATATGAATTTTTACTACTACCGCTTATTGTCCCTGAGGCAAATATATCCCCAGTTTGCATTTTACACCCCCCCATAGTGTGGTGAGCTAGCTGTTGACAGAAATCCCAGTAGATGCCACGGTAATTTGTTGTAGAAACTGCAGTTGGAGTCGTCATTTTTGGTGTTTTAATAGTGAGTTCCAGGCTAATATCATATGAGTAATCACGACTAGATTTCAGGTAAGCTAATGGTTCAGGGGTCTGTTCACATCCTGAATGTCTAAATGGCTCTAGGGCATCTAAAGTTACAATCCATGGTGAAATTGAAGTACAAAAATTCTTACCTAAAAATGGACCAAGCGGAACATACTACCAACGTTGAATGTCGCGTGCGCTCCAATCAGAAAGTAATACTGCGCCAAATACATATTCATGAGCCTTATTTACAGGAATGGCTTCGCCAAATTTATTGGTGTCTCCTACAATGAAAGCAACTTCAACTTCGGTATCTAGTTGTTTTGATTCGTTGTATGTAGGGTTTCCTTCGTTACCTGGGCGTACTTGTCCCATCGGTCGATGAAAATCAGTACCACTCACAACTACAGAGCTTGCACGTCCATCATAACCAACAGGTATATGTAGCCAGTTAGGTAATAAGGGGTTTTCTTTACCACGAAATAATAGACCTAGATTTGTCGCATGTTCTTTTGATGAATAGAAATCAGTATAACCACCAATCGTGATGGGAAGTAACATAGTGATTTCACTTTGTAAATGTAGTGCTTTTTGACGTAAAGCAGTATTATCCCTAAGCGTGCTTTCATCATGACGTAATAGCTTACTTATGGTTGCACGAGCTTCACGACAAGCTTGTCGTCCCATTGCCATGAATTTATTAAGTGTTATTTGGCTAAAAACATTTTTATTGGTAAGTAACGGTCCATTAAATAATTCAGCATGTTCTATTACTGCTAAATCAAGGACCATATTACCTATAGCTACACCAATTCTTGGAGTGTCGTCATCTTTCAAACAAAATACTCCAAATGGTAGGTTTTGTATAGGAAAATCGCTATTAGTATCAACATCGATAAAAGATTTTAATTTCGGATCATTTTCAGGAATCATTATCATAGTGGTATTAACCTTTCAAATATTATTTTAATCTTGTAATTGTGGTAAATTTGCGTATAGTTTAAGTGATTCAGGATTGGCGAGAGCGTCAATATTTTTAACAACTTCACCTTGAACAATGTTTTTTACGGCAAGTTCTACTATTTTTCCGCTAATTGTTCTAGGTATATCGGTAATTTCAATGATCTTAGCTGGAACATGATGTGGTGATGCACCAAATCTAATTCGATGTTTTATATCTTTTATTACATCTTCGGATAATTTTTTATTGGGTTGCATTTTTACAAATAAAACCACTCTAACGTCTCCGTTAAATTCTTGACCAATAACTACTGCTTCAGCTACTTCGCTTATTGTTTCAACTTGGCGATATATTTCGGAAGTTCCAATTCGAATGGCCCTCTCAGGAATGAAATGCGACAATTTGTGGCATAATGATTTAACGTGATATTTTAAAACAAGTGCTAAGAAATTGATGGTAATTTAGATACACAAGACGAGAAAACTGAGAAAAC
>CAITEL010000304.1 GCA_903891375.1 uncultured Neisseriaceae bacterium | reverse complement strand
TCAGTCGATCCGGCTATGGGGATTCAAGCTTTCCATTGTCGTAACATTGCTTTCAGGTTAGGGTTTTCTGGAGATCAGGCAAAACAAATGATGAAAATAGTTGAAACAACTTATAATGCTTTTGTAGCTACAGACGCTTCACAAATAGAAATCAATCCACTGGTAGTGACGAATGAAGGAAATTTACTCGCCCTTGATGCAAAAATTAATTTTGATGATAATGGTTTGTTTAGGCATCCAGAGATTGCCATGCTCAGAGATGAAGACGAAGAAGATCCTTTGGAAACTAGAGCAAGTAAATCTGAATTAAGTTATGTGCGTATGGAAGGTAATATTGGTTGCATGGTAAATGGTGCAGGACTTGCTATGGCCACTATGGACATAATAAAGCTTTATGGTGGACAACCTGCAAACTTCCTTGATGTAGGCGGTGGGGCAACTAAAGATCGTGTAATTGAGGCATTTAAAATTATTTTGGCTGACCCTAGCGTAAAAGCAGTTTTAATTAATATTTTTGGTGGAATTGTGCGCTGTGATATGATTGCTGAAGCTATCATTGATGCCGTAAAAGAAGTTCACGTAACTGTACCTGTAGTTGTAAGACTTGAAGGTAATAATGCCGAATTAGGTGCAAAAATTTTAAAAGAATCTGGATTAAAGTTAATTCCAGCTGATGGTCTTTCTGATGCAGCCCAAAAGGTTGTAGCAACATTAAAGTAAGGATAATATAAATGAGTGTGTTAATTAATAAAAAAACAAAGTTATTAGTACAAGGTTTCACTGGTAAAAATGGTACATTTCATTCGGAACAAGCGATTGCATATGGAACTGACGTAGTTGGTGGTGTTACGCCTGGTAAAGGTGGTACAAGACATTTAAATCTACCAGTTTTTAACACTATGTCTGATGCTGTACGCGAGACAAATGCTGATGCCTCCGTAATTTATGTTCCAGCACCTTTTGTACTGGATTCTATCGTTGAAGCAGTTGATGCTGGTATTACCCTAATAGTGTGCATTACCGAAGGGGTGCCTACACTTGACATGTTAAAAATAAAACGCTATGTTGAATGCTCAGGGGCACGATTAATTGGACCTAATTGCCCAGGTATTATAACTCCTGGAGAGTGTAAAATTGGTATTATGCCTGGACATATTCACTTACCTGGTAAAATTGGGATCGTGTCTCGTTCTGGAACTCTTACCTATGAAGCTGTAGCCCAAACCACTAAATTGGGTTTAGGTCAATCTACTTGTATTGGGATTGGCGGAGACCCTATCCCTGGTACATCTCATATCGATGCTTTAAAATTATTTCAAGATGACCCTAAAACAGAAGCAATCGTTATGATTGGTGAAATTGGTGGAACCGCTGAAGAAGAAGCCGCCGAATTTGTTAAATCATATGTGACTAAACCTGTGGTTGGTTATATTGCTGGGGTAACAGCGCCAAAAGGTAAACGCATGGGCCATGCTGGTGCGATTATCTCTGGTGGTCAAGGAACTGCAGAAGAAAAGTTCAAAGCATTTGAAAAAGCAGGTATTACATATACTCGCTCACCTGCTGAAATTGGCTCAACAATGTTTGACTTATTAAAAAGTAAAAACATGATTTAATCAGTTAACTACTTACCTGCTTTAATTTACGCAGGTATACTTACACGGACATGTATTGAGCTTTCCGATTTCGCTCCTGATGTACTATTGTACACGGCGTCGCTCATCAAAAACCTCAATTTGTGCCCGTGCTAAGTATAAGTAAGTTTGTACTCATTCATATTTAAGTTCGATGCCGCTCATTAACAAAAATAACAATATCTGGTCGTTTTTCAGACTTGCCTTCAATTACTGTAAATTGGTTGACTGCCAACCAGTCATTATTATTCACATTATTAAAATCAAAGATTTGAGCTTTATCATATTGGATTGCTCCTTCTTTATCACGTAGAGCAACATCAACACCATCAGTAATATATTTATGAAAAGTTTGATTATTAGTAATAAGGCTCGGATGCTTTGGAATAGTTATCTGCCGTAGCGCATCTTCTATTGCATCATTTGGTAAATGGGGGTTGATTCTTTGAATAGCAGTTAGTAACCTGTTACTTAAGACTACATCATTATATGAATTACGTTCTGGGTAGTTGCCATCTGGGGATATTTCACTCCCACTAATAGTGGTAAACTCAAGCTCTTCTAACCATTCGAGAGTTGCTTGTTCTAAGTCTGCTTCGCTAAATGTTGTCATATTCCCTCAATTTAGTAACACTTGTTTAATCTATAATACTCTAATTTCGCCAGACATTAGTTTTGGGAGTAATGTATCACGTGTGCTTGCCAATCTTTTAATTTCAATACAGGTTGTTGTGTACAGCTGAATTACAGGCATTAAAACATCATTCAACTTACTCACATACAAGTCATTTGGACAAATTACCTTAGCCTCGGATAAATGTTTTCGTTGAATATGACCCATGGTAGTTGCTTTTCCTTGGGCGATTGAAATAAAGTTACTTAGATGATATTTTATCCACAAATAATAAAATGCAGTACTATATTTTTCTGATTTAATTTTAAATAAATGTTGATTTAATCCAGCCTTACCACCAGACCAAATATCCACTATTAATGTACCTGACCAAGAAAAGATAACATCTCCATCAATCACCACTATACAATCTGGCAATTTATCTGTACATCGATCGCTATTATTATCAGTGCAACCTTGTCTTAATTCTTTAATCTTAAGGACTGGTAATGATTTTTCATTTTTTTGCGGTCTAAATTTTTGCATAGCCAAACCATTTGTAAATGTAGCTATTTCATCTAAACTAGACATTGACCAGTTGAGGGGGATTTCTTTTTTTAGCTCTTCGTTCCACACCATCGCACCGCCTGAAGATTTGTATGGATTGCCGTTTTCATCTGGGAAGTTAAAGTCAACGAACCATTGCTTGAAAATAGCTTGTGCCATTTCTTCCAGCTTTTTGTTGATTTGTTGATTAACCTCGATTTTATCATCTAATGCAGATAAAACATCTGCTATTGCTTTTTGTTCTACTAGTGGTGGGAGAACTATTGATATTTTTTCGAATGTAGACTTATTAATTATCGGCATTGTAGTGCCACCAAATGCTATGCTACGTAATAATAAATAGTTATTTTTTAGAAAATAATAAATATAATCACAATTAAACTCTTGTGTATTAACTATAATTGTATTAATTTGTTGATTAGTAACACATTCGTTTAAATTTATTCCTATTTTTCCCATATCAGAGCCAATACATGTTACTAAGATATTGTATTTTGGTATAATTAGATTTTTAAATTTCAATTTACCATCGGATGACAGTTTTCTTGGCATATTTTTTAAAAATCTATCTCCGTTATAATCGCTTGGAGTAATAAAATCAACTAAATTCCCCCAATGCTCCGGATTATTTTTTGAAGGTGTTTTACCTGTAATTACTTTACCAACATCGCCTAGTTTTTTTACTTGCCAGCCGTCTGGTAACTGCTTTTCTTTTTCCTGTATCACTTCATAACCTTGCTCTATAATTCGTTTAAACTCATCGGATATTGCATACCAATCTAATACATCTACTCGAATAGGTAAATCTGACTCGCTAAAATCATCTTTAAGTGCATAAATAATTTTTCTCTCTAATTTCTCTTGTCCTACTATTGCCAGATCCAAATCAGAATGATTTTTTGCAGTCCATTTATACCGTGAACCAAATACACGCACCTCGCATTGTGGTACACGTTTTTTGAGTATGTCTAACACTATTTCTAGTTGATATGGGCTAAGATCAATCATTCTTACTCTCTAACACTTCAAATAATTTGCTAACATCATGAATAAATTCACTAGCTAATGTGTAGACCTCTTCTGCAGTTACACTATCATATGTATGAGAGGTTTCGTTTCTTGCTCTATGATAAATCATCCATTTGTCCACATCTTTAATTAATCCAGATTCAGCTGCCAATATAAATAATTCTCTACGACTGACACCTGCTACGTAATCTTCACTAAAATTATACTCTAGCCAACGTTTCATCATTTTCCAAGATAACTCATACGTTACTTCAAAATTTTGAATTACAGCAGTTTTTATTGCCTCTTGGATAACTTTACTAAGTTGCGCAATTTGACTACTATCATAAGCCGTAATTAATAATTCTCGATAATTCCAAATAGCTTTTTTAAAATTTGTTAAGTCTAGCATAATTATGCAACTCCATTAACATGTTAAATTGCAACAAACAATGAATATTTCTCATAATAACGGCATACCAAGTGCTGGATTCCGTATCAAGTACGGAATGACAAGCACCAGCAATTGGTATGTCATTAAAACTCATAACCTACTTTTTTAAGTTGTGTTCTAATCTCTGCTTCTAAATGGTGTGATTTAGCGAATAACTCAGCTAATTCACTAGTTAATCTTGTCATTTTATCATCAAATGGTTCACTATCTTGTTCTGCTTCTTCTATTCCAACATAACGCCCTGGTGTGAGTATATATTCATGACTGCGTACTTCGTCAAGCGGTGCTGATTTACAAAAACCAATTTTATCTTGGTACGCTTCGCCATTCTTCCAATTATGGTATGTATCTGAAATTTGTTTTATTTCTGCATCAGATAACTCACGGTGTTTACGTGTAACCATAGCCCCCATTTTACGTGCATCGATAAATAAAATCTCGTTACTGCGATCTCGTCCATTTACTGCTTTTTTATTCTTAGTTAGAAACCATAAACATACAGGTATTGTTACGTTGTAAAATAAATTAGTCGGCATAGTAAGTATGCAATCCACTAAATTATCCTCAATAATATTTTTACGTATTTCATCTTCACCACCTGATGCAGTTGACATAGTACCATTAGCCATAACAAAACCAGCTACACCGCCTGGAGATAATTTCGAGATTATATGTTGTATCCATGCATAATTAGCATTACCTGTAGGCGGAATACCGTATTTCCATCTAACATCTTCTTTTAGTTTCTCACCTCCCCAATCTTTAATATTAAATGGAGGATTAGCCAGAATATAATCAGCCCGCAATGTTTTATGCAAATCATTAGTGAAAGTATCTGCATCACGTGGTGCAATATTTCCATCTATTCCACGAATAGCTAAATTCATTTTACATAATCGCCACGTAGTTGCTGTAAATTCTTGTCCATAAATATGTATATTGTCTTTTCGCCCCTGATGCTCTTCAACAAATTTTTGGCTTTGAACAAACATTCCGCCAGTACCACAACATGGGTCATAAACCCGCCCTTGATATGGTTCAATCATGTTAATCAAAGTTTTAACTATTGATGGTGGGGTATAAAACTCTCCCTCAGATGAACCAAAGTTACCAAGAAAATATTCATATACACGACCTAGTATATCTTGAGCTCTTGACTCTCTATCGCCTAATTTAAAAGAAAACAAATCAATCAATTCTCCAAGTTTGCTTTTATCAAGTTCAGGACGAGCATAGTTCTTTGGTAATACGCCTTTAAGACGGTCATTTATTTTCTCAATCTCAATCATTGCATCATCTATGATTTTACCTATATTGGGTAATTTAGCATGATTTTTAATATAATCCCAACGAGCAAGACTCGGTACAAAAAAAATATTTTCGGCTAAATACTCATCCGATTCTTCTTCAAAACCCTGCCCTTCTGCTTTTAACTCATTATATTTTTCTTCAAAAGCATCAGAAATATATTTAAGAAATATTAACCCTAAAACAACGTGTTTATATTCCGATGACTCAATATTACCACGCAGCTTATCTGCCATATCCCATAATTGTTTCTCAAAACCTAAGCTAATGCTTGCCATTTATATTTTCCTTTAATTAATATTTAAGAATATTTTGTTTTAGGGGCTCGATACGTAAATCTATTTATGTGAATTAACAATTAAAACGCAACTTTTTTAGGCAGAAAGTCCATGTTATTAACAAGTACCTAATTTTAACCCATATCATAAAGTTACATAAAGTTATTTTTGTAAAAACAACTAAAATGGCTCTAAAATCAATCAATTTAACCATGCAACTGCGCTACTATCCTTAAAATAGTAGCATTATTCATTTTTACCCAATTAAAACCCTCGAAAAAAATAAATAAAACTTATTTTGTTTATTTTTTTGAGGAGGCAAGCGATATAGAAAATAGCAACAAATTAAATAAAATGGCAAGAAAAATATTTTTTTATTTAGTTACGAATCACACCTCAAATTAGAGTATAATAACTAGTGTAACCCCCATATATAGTGTTTAAAATATACATTAACCACTACATATAGTGTTTTAAAGCTATTGCTTACAATCCTAAATTTTAGGACTTTAAAGGGAAAAAAATGAATAACATTTCCAATAACACCAATATAAGTGCCACAGAGTTTGGCCAGATGCTCACACCACAAGGCGATTTTTCACTATATAATGTAGTAAGACGTAGTGGTGATGTAGTAGAATTTAACCCAAGTAAAATTGCCGTTGCTATTACCAAAGCATATATTGCGGTTCATGGTCAAAATAGTATCTATAGTACTAGCGTACGCGATCAAATTGGTAAACTTACTGATTTGGTAGTAAAATCTTTAAAACATAGACGACCTAATGGTGGCTCTATTCATATTGAAGAAATCCAAGACCAAGTGGAACTAGCCTTAATGCGTAATGGCGAATATGAGGTAGCTCGTAGTTATGTGCTTTATCGTGAAGAGCGCACGAAAGAACGTGCGATAGATGGTATTAAGCTACCAAAACATCAAATTAATGTAGTGCATTTAAATGGCAAGAAAAAGCCACTCGATCCAGTACATTTGTTAAAAACCGTAGAAGCAGCTTGTGAAAATTTAAATGAAGTTGACCCTAAAGCCGTTTTAGATGAAGCACTAAAAAATGTATATGATGGCGTCAGTGAATCTGAACTTTATAAATCAATGATATTATCATCACGGCAATTAATAGAACAAGAACCAGCATATAACTTTGTTACCGCACGCCTGCTATTACATACAATAGTTACTGAAGTTCTTGATAAAGAAGTACCTCATGCCGAAATGCAAATGGCATATCGTAGTTACTTTACTAACTATATTCAAAAAGGAATTGATGCCGAATTACTTTCTCCACGCTTAACTGAGTTTAATGCTGAGATGCTGGCTAATGTACTTAACGCAAGTCGTGATTCTCAATTTAAATATTTAGGTCTACAAACACTCTATGATCGTTACTTTTTACACATCAGTGGAAAACGCATTGAATTACCTCAAATATTTTTTATGCGTGTGGCCATGGGGCTAGCTTTAAATGAGCCAAACAAAAATGAACGAGCAATTGAATTTTATAATGTAATGTCTAGTTTCGATTTTATGTCATCTACACCTACATTATTTAATGCAGGAACACTACATTCACAACTATCTAGTTGTTATCTCACCACCGTAGATGATGATTTAGCTGGAATTTATGATGCGATTAAAGAAAATGCGTTATTATCTAAATTTGCTGGTGGATTAGGCAATGACTGGACCAGTGTACGCTCTATGGGTTCACGAATTAAAGGAACTAATGGTAAATCCCAAGGGGTAATACCTTTTCTGAAAGTTGTAAATGACACTGCAGTTGCGGTTAACCAAGGCGGTAAACGTAAAGGTGCTGTATGTACTTATTTGGAAACATGGCATAGCGATATCGAAGAGTTTTTAGAACTACGCAAAAACACTGGAGATGACCGTAGACGTTGCCATGACATGAACACTGCAAATTGGATTCCTGATCTATTTATGAAACGAGTACATGAACAAGCGCATTGGACATTATTTTCACCAAGTGATACGCCTGATTTACACGACAAATATGGTAGAGCATTTGAAGTGGCATATGTTAAATATGAAAAACTTGCCGAAGCTGGTAAAATAGCAAGCGCCAAACAAATACCTGCACTACAATTATGGCGTAAAATCTTAACCATGCTATTTGAAACTGGTCACCCATGGATAACCTTTAAAGACCCATGTAATATTCGCTCCCCACAACAACACACTGGTGTGATACATAGTTCAAATCTATGCACAGAAATCACCCTAAATACTAATGAGCATGAAATTGCGGTATGCAACTTGGGTTCAGTGAATCTGACTAATCATTTAAGCAATGGTAAACTTGATAGCGTTAAATTACAAAAAACAATCAAAACTGCAATGCGAATGTTAGATAATGTTATTGATATTAATTTTTACCCAGTTAAAAAGGCCGAAACATCTAATTTAACCCATAGACCAGTCGGACTTGGATTAATGGGCTTTCAAGATGCACTACATAGTTTACGTATTCCGTATGCTACACGTGAAGCTGTTGAATTTGCCGATAAATCAACCGAATTAATTGCATATTATGCTTATCAAGCATCAAATGAACTCGCAATTGAACGTGGTAAATATAAAAGCTTTGACGGTAGCCTATGGTCTAAAGGAATTTTACCCCTTGACTCTATAAAATTATTAGCCGAAGAACGTGGACAACAATACCTAGAAGTAGATACTAGTCATACTCTTGATTGGGATACTTTAAGACAATCAATCATACAACATGGCATGCGCAATTCTAACTGCTTAGCTATAGCTCCAACTGCAACCATTGCCAATATTATTGGGGTTTCTGCCTCAATTGAGCCTACTTATCAGAATTTATTTGTTAAATCCAACTTATCAGGTGAATTTACTGTGGTTAATGAGTTTTTGGTTGCTGATTTAAAGCATCGTCACCTATGGGATGAGGTAATGCTTGCTGATATTAAATATTTTGATGGTAGCTTGGTAAAAATTGACCGCATACCTGATGATTTAAAACAATTATACGCCACAGCATTTGAAGTAGATGCACTATGGTTGATTGAAGCTGCGAGTCGCAGGCAAAAATGGATTGATCAAGCACAATCGCTTAATTTATACGTACTACAACCATCAGGACGTAAACTTGATGAACTCTATAAATTTGCTTGGATTCGTGGATTAAAAACCACATACTACTTACGCACATTAGCAGCCACATCTGCTGAAAAATCTACTGGCCGTGGTGGAGAATTAAACGCTGTAACTAGTAGTGGTGTTGATACGGGTAATTTTAGCTCACTTACCGATATACCTACAACTGATACACAATTTTGTTCAATAGATAACCCAGAGTGTGAGTCCTGTCAGTAATAAGCACTTAGACAAATGTTATCCAGTATTTTATTTAAGATATTTATGTCATTTAAATCTAACAAGGGCAATGTTTGTCATACCTGCCTTTTTGGCAGGTATGACAAATGTCCAAAAATTTGTGTCTTAGTACTTATTATGTTCATCGGAATGAGGCTAAAGTTCTGCCTTATATCCTCCCGCTGAAGCAATATGTTTTACGGCATACTTGATAAATATTCTGCATATGCTATTAAGTTTTCTTATCTATTACATCCATTATTGTACATTTTTTAGGTAGCACATCAAGTTTATTTATAAATTTATTGTGGAAAACTTCTTAATTCTTAATGATGCTTATCAAGTACCACTGGCTTACCATTAATATCAATTGCTACATAGGTAAATAACCCACGGGTTACAATCCTTGATTCGTGAGTCATATAATCATATACCCATGTTTCAATACTAACTTTTATTGAAGTACGCCCCAAAGTATGAACCTTAGCATAGCAGGATACCCCCTGCCCTACTTTAACTGGATTAATGAACGACATGCCGTCAATCGCAACAGTAACCGAACGGCCAGTAGGTGAATAACTTTTAGCAACCACCCCGCCACCAAGATCCATTTGTGATAAAACCCATCCACCAAATATATCACCATTTGAATTAGTATCTCCTGGCATAGCTATAGTTTTAATCACTAGCTCACCCAATGGTTCTATTAGTTCTTTTTTCATGTATCTAAGCTCCTAAAAATAAGTTCTGGTAGAGAAATATACTCTTTACCACCGTGAAATGATAGACCAACCTGACAACTGCGATTAAAAGTAACCCCGATATCACAATCTGCAATTTGTTGCTCTAATGAAGTTAATGAAGATTGATTTAATTCTGGTAGAGTAAAGCCTTTAACACCAGCAAACCCACAGCACGCTATATTTTTTGGTATAACTATTTCGTTAGCACATTTGCTTAAAATACTCATTATTTGTGTTTCATTGGCGATTTTTTTGCAACTACAGTCGATATGCACGGCAATTTTATTGTATTTTCTAATTAAATTTAATTTATCTTGGTATTTATAAATAAAGGATATAATATCCGAGAATTTTACTGATTCGGTATTATTACGCAATAATGTGTAGTAGCAACTGCTATTTTCTAAAATAATCTCTGTATACCATGAATTTTGAGAATTAATCACGATAGCTAATAATTCTTGGGATTTTATCTTCGCTATATCCGAATAGCCACCAGAAGTAAAAACTTGCCCACAACATAAGTTATTAAAATTATTTGGATAACTAACCTTAAACCCAAGTCTATTTAATATATTCTCAATAATCTGTGTTTCTTCACTGTCTGCCATTATTCTATTACTACAACTTGGAATATACAATACCGATTTATTATTTGAGTTTATGTTTTGCGCCTGTTTTGAGAGTAATTTATTAAAACTTGTGGTAGTTGGAATATAAACTGGCAATATTGGTATTATTTTATGGGCTTTGTGTGTTATTTTGTATAAATTTTTTGCACCTAAAAGCTTTGCACCAAAATTACCCAACGTAAAAAAAACTCTATTAAGACGAATATACCAACTAAAACGTGCCGCGAAAAAAGTTGATAGCCAGTTACTTGGTTTAGATTTTATTTTTAAAATAAACTTACCAGTGTCAATATTAACAGGACACCTATTTGCACATAATCCAGTTGTAGCACAAGTATCTACTCCATGGTATTTATAGCTTTTTGCAAATTTATTATACAATTCAAGATTATTTTCTCTACGTAATTGCTCCATATATCTATATGTTGTAATGCGTTGTCGTGGTGTTAGCGTTAAGTTTTTAGACGGGCAAACACTCTCACAAAACCCACACTCCATACAACTATCAATTAGTTTATCAGTGCTTCCCATATATTTTAAATTTTTCAGATGAAGTTGTTTATCTTTACTTAAAATCACATTCGGGTTTAAGATATTATTTGGGTCTAGTAAATTTTTTATCTTCCACATTAGATTATAGGCAACATTACCCCATTCTAACTCAACAAATGGCGCCATATTTCTACCACATCCATGTTCAGCTTTTAATGACCCTCGATACTTCAGTACAACTAAGTTTGTCATTTCTTGCATAAATGACGCATAACGAACCACCTCTTTGGTATCACTTAAATTTGGAGTAAATACAAAATGAAGATTACCTGCTAATATATGACCGAAAATAGCCGCATTAGTATATTCATATTTTTTAAATAAAATGTGCAAATCATCAATTATATTGGGTAATAACTCAATATCTACTGCGATATCCTCAATAATAACCGAACTACCACTAATTCGATTTGCCCCTATAGTTGGAAAAATTCCTTTACGAATTGCCCAGATATCCTGCATAATTTGTTTATTATTGGTAAATTGTATCTGGTGATATGGTTGGTACACATCTATAACTGCTTGAATTTGTTGTGCACATTGGATTGACTCAGTTTTAGTTGTAGCTGAGATTTCAATCAAAATCGCAGCTGTGTTTCGCTGTAGAATGGGTATATATGTTTGAAGATTTTTTATGTGCTTTAGCGAAAGTAATGAAGATATATCTAACAGCTCCATAGCATCAATCGAATATTTTGATAAAGCAATAGCTAAATTTACCACATCGGTTGAATCATTTAAGTAAATTAAACTTACTTGCTTAAATTGATTGTCCTCTATTGTATTATATGTAACTTCACTAATAAATCCAAGCGTACCCTCCGAACCGACCAAAAGATGTGTTAAA
The DNA here is from genome assembly GCA_903891375.1 of uncultured Neisseriaceae bacterium. GTDB lineage: Bacteria > Pseudomonadota > Gammaproteobacteria > Burkholderiales > UBA11063 > Aquella. Next base: position 1,862 of record CAITEL010000304.1, on the reverse strand, counting down.
ATATCTATAGGGTCTGAATAATCTAAAAAAGCATTTAAACTATAACCAGTAGTGTTTTTTATTCTAAACTTATGCTGAATTAATTCTACTAGTGATTTTTCTTGTGTAATTTGGTTTTTTAACTGATTAATTCCTGAAATAATATCTGGATTTTCTTGTATAAATTCAACACGGCTTTGTGCATCACCACTATCTAACACACTACCGTTTGCAAATATTATCCGCATACTTACTATTGTGTTATACGTATTATTAACCACACCACAACACATTCCACTAGAATTATTTGCAACAATTCCACCTATTTTACAAGAATTAATCGAAGCTGGATCTGGGCCGATTTTTCGTGAATACGGCTGAAGAATATCATTAACATGACTAGCAATTAAACCTGGTTCTAGCTTGATTTGCCTACCATTAGCTAAAACAAAATAATTTAACCAACTAGTATTTGACAAGACTACTAATACTTCGTCTGTCACTGCTTGACCTGACAAACTAGTACCAGCAGCACGAAAAGTTAATTTAACATCTAATGCGTTAGCTAATGTAATTAATATTTTAACTTCTTCATTATTGTTGACAAAAATAACTAATTTAGGAACCATGCGATATAAACTCGCATCAGTGCCATAAGCATAACACAACATTGGATTATCAATAACACGTATTTTATCCATAATTCTAGTTACCTGCTGTGAATATGCTTTTATTTTCATGTCATTTCTGTGATAAAATTCTGGCTACATCTAAGGCTGCATACGTCCATATCATGTCGCTACCTGCACGTTTAAAACACAACATAGTTTCCATAAGAGTATCTTCGTAATTAAGCCAACCATTTAAACTAGCAGCTTTTAACATCGCATATTCGCCACTTACCTGATATACTGATACTGGTTTTTTGAATGTACTTTTTATCCTATATACGATATCTAAGTATGGCAACCCTGGTTTAATCATAACAATATCGGCACCTTCAGCTATATCTAATGATATTTCATGCATTGCTTCATCACTATTGGCTGGATTCATTTGATAGGTATTTTTATTTGATTTACCTAATCCAACTTTTGAACCAAGTGCCTCACGAAAAGGACCATAAAATTTTGAAGCGTATTTAGCCGAATATGCCATAATACCCGTATCGTAAAAGCCATTTTTTTCTAATACTTTACGGATTTTACCAATCCTACCATCCATCATATCTGATGGACAAATAAAATCAACACCTGCAACCGCATGCGATAAGGCTTGACGCATTAGCACTTCGTTAGTAACATCATTTAATATACGACCATTATCATCAATAATTCCATCATGCCCATGTGATGTGTAAGGGTCCAAGGCGGCATCTGTAAACACTCCAAGTTCAGGAAAATGCTGTTTTAATGTTTTAATTGCACGTTGAACTAAACCATTTTCATTATAACTTTCACTTCCATAGAAGTCTTTCTCTCCCTCAATCACAGGGAATAATCCAACTGCAGGAATACCTAAATTTACGCACTCATTAGCTATTTTAAGTAAGTTATCAATACTTACCCGTGATTGCCCTGGCATCGATAAAATTGGCTCCTGACGATTCTCTCCCTCAAGGATAAAAATCGGATAAATCAAATCTTTTACGCTTATAGTATTTTCTTGGACTAAATCACGAATGTATTGATGAGTTCTATTTCTACGCATACGTATATTAGGGTATTTATTATTACTCATTATTTATACTCCAATAATGCATACACAGGGAACCCTTGACTACGTATATGCGCACTACCGCCAAGATAAAGTAAATCATTAACCACAGAACATTCAACGATTTTACCCCCAAGTTTATGAATTAATTTACAAGCAGCAAGCAT
>CAITEL010000303.1 GCA_903891375.1 uncultured Neisseriaceae bacterium | reverse complement strand
GTAATTGCTTTGGCTTTGGTGTTTGCTAGGCTATCTGAACTTATTCCTAGTGGAGCAGGGCCGTATGATTATGCAAAAAAAGCTTTTGGAAACTATATAGGGTATCAAACCAATTACGTATACTCAATTGCGTCATGGATTGGTAATGTGAGCATGATTAGTGTGGTTTTAGGTTATTTGGCAAATATGTTGCCAATTTTTAATTCACCAATTCATTCGGTATTAATGCAAATTGCGATTATCTGGTGCTTTACATTTTTAAATATTCGTGGAGCAAAGATTGTTGGTGTTATTCAGGGGAGTGCATTGGTATTGGCTTTGATTCCTATACTATTTGTAGCAACAATTGGTTGGAGATGGTTTGATTATCATACCTTTATGAGTGCTTGGAACGTATCGCATATGTCTGGAGTTGGGGCAGTTAATGCCTCCTTTAATAACATAATGTGGGCTTTTATTGGTATCGAATCAGCATGCGTATCAGCTAAACTCATTAAAAACCCATCAAGAAACATACCATTAGCGACCATTGGTGGAGTTGTAATTGCAACTTTATTATATATTTCTACTTGTACTGTAATAATGGGGATAGTTCCAAACCATGAGCTGGCGCAATCAAGTGCTCCATTTGCTGTTGCTTTACAAAAGATTTTTGGTGGTAATGCTGGGGTTCTTGTGTCGATTTGTGCGATAATAAATTGCCTTGGTTCTTTAGCTGGTTGGACAATGGTTATTGGGCAAACGGCAAAGGCTGCCGCAGTAGATGGTTTATTTCCGAGGGTTTTTGCTAAAACAAATCGCAAAGGTATACCCGCTATTGGTTTGATAGTGCTAGCAATTATTATGAGTGTTGTAGTATTAATTACCGTATCACCTACAGCAAACCAACAATTTGGTAAAATAATTACCATGTCGGTAATTTTATATTTAATTCCTTACATTTATTCTGGATTTGCGGTTATAATAATTGGTTATAAGGTGTTACCTAAATTCGCATATATACGTATGGTTTTTTTAGGCGTTGTCGCATCGCTTTTTTGCATGTGGTCAATTTTAGGTTCAGATAAACCAATAACGGTATGGGCGTTTATTGTCATGATGTCATGTACATTATTTTACGCATTTCATAAAAATAAAACTAAAACTAAAGAGAGAATTAATGATAAAACTAACAGTAAAACAAATTCAGCATTTGAAAGCACTAGCACACAATCTTGATCCTGTGGTGATGATTGGCGATAAAGGCTTAACTGATGCGGTTATAAAAGAAATTAATGCAAACTTAAATGCACATGAGCTGATTAAAATCAAAGTGCTTGGAGCAGATAGAGATTTTAGATCTACATTAATTAATGACATCTGCAATAAAACTGAATCTTTATTAGTACAACATATTGGCAAGTTACTAATAATTTATAGAAAAAGCGATAAGAATAAAATATCGCTAGGTTAGAGTAATGAAATGAATAAATATAAAATTGCTATATTAGGTTGTGGAGCTATTTTTAATAGGCATTTAAATGCCATTCAAAGTAACCATGAACACTTTGAGTTAGTTGGTCTTTATGATACTGATAACGAAAAATTAAATAAATATGTGGCGGAATTAAATGTAAAAAAATATCTTACAGAAGATGAGGTATATAACGATCAATTGATTAATTGTGTGGTGATTTTAACGCCTAGCTACTTGCATTATCCACAATTATTAAAAGCCATTCATCAAAGAAAAAACGTAATAGTAGAAAAACCAGCAGTATTTCTTAAACATGAGTTAGAAACCATTGAAAAAGAAGCGTTACAGTATAATGTGGATATTTTTACTATATTACAAGTAAGACTTAATCCAGCATTAATTGCAGTACGTAGATTTATCCAGCAAGGATATTTTGGTAAAATTCGAGGTATTTCTTTAATTCAAAGATGGCAACGTCCGTTAGAATATTTTACTGGCTGGCGTGGTGAGATGGCGAGTGGAGGTGGAATTTTACGAGAGTTTTCAATACACTATCTAGATGCAATGGTCAGATTAGTTGGTATGCCGTTAAATGTAGCTGGGGCTACGTTTTATAATACTAAGTTTGAAAATTGTGATGTTTATGATACAGTTAATGCATTATTGAATTTTGGTGATTTTCCTGGGAGTATAGAGGTTACTATTTCTGCGGAACCGAATAATTTAGAATGTAGTTTATCTCTTATGTCAGATAAAGGATTTTTAAAACTTGGTGGTAAGTCATTAGATGAAATCATTACTGCGAAATTTTTAGATGGAACATTACACCCAATTTTAGATGATTTTAATAATCAAGCTATAAAAAATAGCGTTGCATCAAAAGCTAATCAAGGTGCATCACCGTATCATCCAGAACTTTACCGCCAAATCGTACAAAATCCAGATGCATT